>NZ_QFRV01000067.1:0-25554 GCF_004136805.1 Enterobacter cloacae complex sp. GF14B | reverse complement strand
GATGCTGGAGGAACAGCCGGAGGCGACAGAGCCGGACCTGCATGAACTGCTGCGTCCTGTCCTGCGGGACCACTTCCAGCCCGCGCTGCTGGCGCGCTTCCAGACGGTGATTTACCGTCCGCTGGCGGAAGCGGCCATGCGTACCATTGTGGAGATGAAGCTGAATCAGGTGAGCAGACGCCTCAACCGTCACTACGGTATGAAGACCGATATCCACGAAAGCCTGTACGATGCGCTGACCGATGCCTGCCTGCTGCCGGACACCGGGGCGCGCAATGTTGACAGCCTTCTGAACCAGCAGATTCTGCCAGTGCTGAGCCAGCAGCTGCTGAGCCATATGGCGACAGGGCAGAAGCCGCAGCATCTTACACTGGGCTGGGATGAGGAAGAGGGGGTAATGATTGAGCTGTGGCAGGAGGATGAGTGATGACCATCCACGATAAAAAAAAGAAGGTGGATAAAAAAGAAGAAAAAGAAGGTTCGCTGCGGTTACTGACATCAGGAGAGATTGTGCTGGCGAAATCGGTTTACAAGTCAACGATCCCGTACCATAAGGTCTGGATCCATCATGACAGCTATCTTCCCTTTGGCCTTCAGAATAAAAATACGGCGATGTCCCCGAACGGTGAGATTTATTTTCGTCACTGGTACAGGGATGATTACGCGTCGACTTTACCTTTTCTGCAACATCTTTTTATTCATGAAATGGCACATGTCTGGCAACGTGAAAAAGGAATGAACATCATCGGGCGGGGGCTTGTCAGCTGGGCGGTGAGTTACCGTTATGTCCTGGATGGACGTCTGTTAAGTGAATATCCCATGGAACAGCAGGCACAGATTATTGCTGACCATTTTACGTTGCAGGCTGAAGGATACGAGACATGGTGTGATCTGAGAAAAGCAGGTGATATCACGCTTGACGGTAACATTTCTGAGCCCGTTATCCGCCACCTGTATACCAGCACGCTGCGGGGGTTCCCATGGTGAAAGCAATAACCTTTCGCCGTAGGCATGCTTTTTTGCTCAGCCTGACATTACTGACCGGTTGCCCCGGCCACGGGGATTACATTCGGCCTGATGAAATAACAACGGTCAGCACAAGAGGCGACAATGTGTGTTTCAGCGTTCCGGAGCCAGAGGACTACCAGCCAGTCAGTATTTCCATCGTTCCAAGAGGAACCCGGTTCAGGGAGCGGCAAATTACGTTTGATCCCACACTTCGTATTGTGAACGGCCAGCTATGTATCCCACCTTCATTCCATCATTTTCCTGATAAAGGCCAGTTCATTGTCAGATACGTTCTGCACTCTGAGCGCCATAAGGATACGCCGCGCAGAATGGTCGCCGGGGTAGAGATTGCCGGCGAGTGTATTTTCGACATTCCGCTTAATGACATGGAGGCAGTAAGGCCGTACGGCGAGTTGGACAACAGTGAAGTTCAGCCTGATCAAGGCCAACGTGATGGTTCCTGCAGATCCCCTTTTAGATCCGTTCATGGAGTGAAAAATTATGAATCTCAGTGACTCTTTGCAAAACGTTTTATCCGGGGCGGGAACCCTGAACCGCTACAGGCTGGATATTCCTTCCTGTCCTTCTCCACTTGATGTGGAAGACTTCAGCGGTATTGAAGGCCTGAGCAGAATTTACAGGTATGACATCATTTTTACCACTACGGACAAACATCTTGAGGCTGCCTGGTTTTTGTGTAAACCCGCAACCCTTACGATGGGGGGCGGGTTACTGGAGAGTCTGACTGAACAGAAAAAAGTGCACGGTGTCATTACTCATTTCAGACGCATTTCCGGCTCTGCCGACCAGACACAGTACCAGATCACGCTGAAACCATTCCTGTTTTTGCTGGATAAGCAGCACCGCAGTCACCGTTTCTTTGTCAATAAGTCGGTACCTGAAGTAGTCGAGCAGGTGTTACAGGAGCATAACCTGCATGGTTGGGAATATGAGTTTAACCTCAAGCAGAGCTATCCAAAGCGTGAGCAGATAAACCAGTATCAGGAAAGTGACCTGGCGTTTATTCAGCGCCTTCTGGCGGAGGTGGGGATATTTTACTGGTTTACCCTCCAGGAAGACGCGCAGACAGAAGTGGTGCATTTTGCCGATGCGCAGCGGGCGCTGGTATTTGGTAAAACCTTGCCAGTCAACAGTCCGTCCGGGATGAGCGACAGCGGGGATGACTCGGTGTGGGGCCTGAACATCACCCATAACGTGGTGGAAGCCAGCGTCACCACGAAAGATTACAACCACCGTGACGCACAGAGCATACTGCAGTCGGCACCGGCGGATATGACCCGGGGAGACGGTGAAGGGGTGACCTATGGTGATGTCTATCACTACCGGCTGCGCCATCTGGCGCGCGGTGACAAAATAGACCCCACGGCAGAAACGGCTAACTTTTACGCCCGCCTGGACCACGAGCGTTTTCTGGCAAACCAGACGCAAATCACAGGCTACAGCACTGCGGCGTGGTTGGCACCTGCTCAGGTGCTGAATATTACCAACGGCCTGCCACCTACCCTGCCTGCTGTCTTACAGGAACCGGTGCTGGTTATCAGCACGCATTTTACTGCCAGTCGCAAGAGCGCCCTTCTGGTGGATATTTTGGGCATTCCGTACAGCGAAACGGTGTGCTGGCGTCCGGCACCGCTGCCGCGCCCGAAGGTGACCGGGACGATGACGGCGCGTATCACCAGCGCAAAAGCCAACGATATCTACGCCTGGCAGGATGCATCCGGGCTATATCGGGTGAAATTTGACGCCGACCGGGATGACAAGTCGCAGGGCCAGGAGAGCATGCCGGTACGTCTCGCCAAACCCTACGGCGGCGACGTGTACGGTTTTCACTTCCCGTTGATTCAGGGCACGGAAGTGGCGATCGCGTTCCACGAAGGCGATCCCGATCGTCCGTATATCGCCCATGCGCTGCACGACTCGCGGCACGTTGACCATGTGACGGAGAAGAACAGCACCCGGAATGTGATCCGCACGCCGACGAACAACAAGCTGCGGATGGAGGACAAACGCGGCGAAGAGCATATCAAGCTCAGCACGGAGTACGGCGGCAAGACGCAGCTGAATCTGGGGCACAATGTGGATGCGTCCAGGGCGCTGCGGGGGGAAGGATTTGAATTACGTACAGATTCTTGGGGAGCTATCAGAGCGGGGAAAGGGATATTTATTACCGCGGACAGCCAGTCTGAAGCACAAGGGCAAGTGTTAGATATGGCTGCGGCACAATCTTTGTTGGCTCAGGCCCTTAGTCAGATGGAATCACTTTCACAGGCAGCATCAGCGGCAAAAGCACAGCTTCTGCAATATGAGCAGCAACAGGCACTAATGGAGGAGAAGTTGCTTACTCTAAAGCAGGCTGTATTACTTGCAAGCGCACCTGAAGGAATTGCTTTAGCCAGTGGAGGTCACTTTCAGGCTACCGCTAGTGATAACATCTTTATGACCGCAGGGCAAAGTATTGAGTGGGGGGCAAAGAAAAATATCACCCTTGCAGCTTCTAAAAAAATATCAATATTTACAGAAAATGAAGGCATAGAGGCTATTGCTGCAAAAGGTGATCTTATATCACAAGCCCAGTCTGGGAATATTGAAACAATAGCTAAACAAAATATTTCCTTAGTCAGCACAACAGAGAATATTACACTGACAGCAGCAAAAACGTTGACGTTGGCTTGTGCTGGAGGGGCCTATATTCGTCTGTCTGAAGGGAACATTGAGCTAGGTTGTCCTGGTGATATCATGATGAAGCAAAGTAAGCTTCTCTATAGCGGACCTGCATCTATACAATCAAAAATCCCAGAACTGCCTGATAGTGGTCCACAGTCAATGAGTTTCATGTTGTTAGATGCTTTTGGTAATGCCGCGCCATCCGCTATGAAAGTAAGGCTTTTTGATAGTGAATCAAAAGAACAAATATGGAACTCCGCTTTTAATGATGGAGAGTCAGGTAGTTTTGAACAACCTGAAAGTAAAAAATTCCATGCAATAATTGGCAATGATAAATGGACGAGCATTTTTTCTTATGACAATGGACATGAGATTGAGGATGAGATTGATGATGAGCAGGTTTATGATGAACATGGTCCACAATATGATGGTGAATTAAACGAACAGGATAAGGAATAACCATGGAACAGTATACGGTTCAGAAGGGTGACAGTCTGTGGAAAATAAGTCGCAAATTTGGAACTGATGTTAATGAACTAGCCCGTATTAACGGTCTTCTCACTAAAGCAGAAAAACATATTATCCAGCCTGGTCAGGTATTGAATTTACCATCAAAAGACAAAGTCTATGATACTCAATTAACTTTGAGGATTTTCGATCTTGCCTGGCGTCCGCTTGGAGATACAAAACTCAGACTCACTTTTGATGATAAGATGTATGATTATGTAACAGACAATAGTGGTGTTGTCGCTGGTCTGCTTATTGAAGACAGTACCAAAGGTATAAAGGTTGAACTGCAACATTTAAATAAAAAAGAATACATTCTGATTGCCGACCATAAAAAATTGCCTTTGGGTACATTAAGTCTGCGGATATCGTCCAGAGAAATGATAATCAAAGGGAGCACCAGTGTTAAAAAAGGAACTCAACAATCGAGTAAACTGCAGGAAAAAGAAAAAGCGAAACAGAAAGGCAATTCATCTGCTTTCGGTTTGTCAAAAAATAAAACAACAGAAAGTCAAACTCCTTCTATAAATCATACCACCAGAACTGAAGGCGGTGCCCCTACTAATGTGAGTAATATTGGTAACGTCAGTGATGGATTACGTCTTCCTCCAGAAGCAGAGCAATATCGTGATTATATCATTGAAACAGCTAAAAAGTATAATTTCCAACCTGAGGGGCTTGCTGCATTGATTTATGCAGAATCGAGGTGGAAGTCTAATGCAACTAATACGACGGGTTCAGGGGCTGTAGGCTTAGGGCAATTCAAGCCTAAAACATGGTTATATCTTTGTACTATATCCGAATCTAAGATTTATCAGTTTATAACCGAAAGGTATTCCTATCAAAAGCTAAAATATGAGAATGGCGAACTTTTTGGTGTGTCGGTCAATGGGGCAATAACAGAAATCGACAAAAATACGGTATTGGCACTACGTGCTAATGCGGAATATAGTATCGATATGATTGGTTTGTATGATAGGTTAGGGGTTGATAATATTTCTGATGTGCTAATTGGTGTATCATCACTCGAACCAGATGAAATTATTAAATTAGCTTATCTTATTCATCATAATGGTGAGAGTGGAGCCTACGACATTATTATGAATGGAGCTGGCACAGAGAGTAAATATAAAGTCTATACGAACGAGAATTTAAAATCAAGACTTGAAAGTAACATTAATGATGCTGATGCAAAGAAGTATCTTTCTATCGATGGGACAGGGCGGACTGCATATGTGGCTTGGCTAGTTTCTTACTATAGAGCTATTATTGTTCCAGATGATTATCGGGTGACACCAAAAGAAACAGATTATGATCTTAAAGATATTATTAAAAAACTTAATCCAAATTTTGATTTGAATACTGAATTGCCGGCGCAAACATCAGAAGCTTCATCAACTGTTCAAACTGTTGGTGCTGATACAATATCAGGTCATTCTGGTAAATGGCATAATCCTTTGGAAATATGTAAAATCAGAACTCATGGCCTGAGTGGCCTCAGAGCTGCAACTTTTGGCAATGATGTCAGGCGTGTCAATGGAATGCCAAAACCCCATCAAGGAGTGGATATTGAGGCTCTTCCGGGTACTCCTATTTATGCCGTGGCTGATGGACGTGTGGCACTAATTAGAGATAACGGTGATTATGGAAAACAACTTTGTATTATTATACAAATAGATGATTTACCAGCAAGCAAGGCTTCTCTTTGTGAATATGATGGAAATCAGTTGCAGGTCATTTATTTTTTTTATGCGCATTTGTCAGAGATTAGCTCTGATATTTCTTATGACTCATTAGTGAAGTGTGGGGATATTCTTGGTAAAACGGGGTGTACAGGGAATGCTAATGGCATGACTACAATTGAACTTGGTGCACATTTGCATTTTGAAGCAAGAAAAACTAAGAGACCAGGGCGAGGAATCGTTGACCGTATTGATCCAGTACCATTTATTGATGGATTCAATTATCCTTAAGGAATTTATTATGACAAAATTGGTTAAGTTTTTGATATTCTGTTATGCAATAATTTCGCCATTAACTAAAGCAGAAGCAGAAAGTATGTCTTCAAGTCGTGTTGATGAGCAATCATGGGAAGTCCGTCAAGAAATTTATGAGCAAGAGAAACATGAAGGTTATATGGAATTCAAAAGCAAACAAAATAACCTTCCTGATAATGAAAGATCAAAGTCATTAAGAGCTAATGAATATTGGTTGATAAATAAAAAACAAGATTTCTGGATTGGAGTGTTCAATGGTAAATATGTAAGAATACCTAAGGGTACTTATGCTCATGTTCCTAATGATATATTATTTCCTGAAAGTATAATTCGAATAAAAAAAAGCAACAAAATATCTCAATTTTCATTACTGAATAGTAATGGAAAATATCCATCAGTTTGTGTTAATCGAATGGATGGTGTGTTGTCTGATGCTGAAGATTATATGGTTTTTTATGTTGGCTGCGCTTACAATAATTTAAATTCTAAGAAGGTAAGTGTTTTTTACAATATCCTTTTTTATAGTAAATTGTTTGATACTATATTGCAACTTGATGCATTTCCTGATTCTGCATTGCAGGGTGAGAGTATTAGCGTTTTCAAAAAATCAGTTGAAAAAGTTGGAGATTACTATATCGATTATAGTATCGAGTCGGCATTTAGGTTTACAGGTCCAGATCAGGTTATCGTTGTTGATGAAAAAACTGGAAAACCTCAAAATAAGTTACAGAAAACAGATGGTAACGGAAAACCTGTCATAAAAAATGGAGAACCAGTTATGATTGATGATTCAGATAGATTCCAGCCTATTATTTTAAAAAGACTTGCTGAAGTCACTATTGTTGATTAATATTTTTATAAATTATTTTGATTGTCCATGGGGGATAAAATATGAAATATTTATTTTTATTCAGCTTTTTGATTTCAATTAATTTCGCATTACTTTGTCTATTGGGAAACAAATCTAACGTTTAGAATCAATGGGAAAGATAAAGTCAAAGATGTAGATCCCGATACAGGATTGCCGTTAAATAGGGATGATAGCTCCGAAGATGCAGATGGTGTTCAGGTATTACCTCTTGAAAGGCTTCCTGAAGTTAAATAATAAATAAGATGGCTACATTATGAAAAGAACTATTTGTGTTGGTGACAAAAATTCTCATGGTGGGATTGTTTTGAGCGGCTCAACTCAGATCTACATAGATGGTAAATCGGTAGCGCGTAAAAATGATCTGGTTGCATGTCCCATACATGGTGTAAATAGCATTAACGAAGGAGATGAAAACCATTGTGATAATGGATTGGCTATTGCTCTTGAGGGGCATCGCTGTGCATGTGGTGCTATTCTTATATCTGCTGGTTCACGTGTTTTGAAGGAATAGTATTATGCCAGTAAATATTTTCGATATTCCTCAAGAAAAAGCTATAATCAAAAAAAAATGGTCATTGTGGCTTGAGGTGGGGTTTTTATTTTGCATGATTACCTTTTATGTGTATGTGTTTTTAATTTATTTTCCAGAGTATTTATCAAAAAATCCCATTATTTTTTGGGTTGAATTGTTGCTGATTCCACTAATCATAGCTTGTATTGTATTCTTTTTTAGAATTGTGGTTTGGAATAGTGAAAATATCGAAGCGGTTAGCTGGAATGAACATCGTGCCGCATACTATCGAGAATTGCTACAAAAAGGCAGGATAAATCTTGATATTGTTGAACTCCAGATCAGATTACCGGATTTAAATGGTTCAGTGGATAATGTTGTAAAAAAAAACATATTACCGGTTCGATACACCCCTAGAGGTATGCATATGGCCAGGTACCTTTCTTTTTATCCATCTAAAGACGAATTAATAAATGATGAGTGGATAAAGGAAAGAAAGGTTGATTTATTTAATGGAATTGTAAGTGATTTAATTAATGATATTTATATGCATATAAAACTATTGCCTGCGAATACTAAGGTAAAAGTAGTATGCATCCTTGATGATGATTTAAAGGCTTTAGCTGAAAGTATTTGGCGACGTTGCTTTGATAATGTATTTCCGTTTGAACGCATTGACTTTAGTAATGATTTGTCAAAATCAATAGATAACTGGTTGGACAGTTATTCTGATGGATACATAGTTCTCATTGCAGCCAGTTTTTATGGTACGGAACTGATTAGTGAAAATATTGCTGATAAATCGGAGTCTGTGGTCTTTTTATTAGGAAGACTTAATGGTGATGGTAAAATTACTAATGCTTCATCTTTAGGTAACTTTTTTAGACCCGAGTTCGATTGGACAGGAATAGATAAATCTCTAGTATGGGGAGGAGTTAATGAAGAGAGTGGGTTATCTGGTGTCATTTATTCAGGGCTGAATCAGGAGGAAGTTAAGAGGTTGGTGTTAAAAACATCAGATTATATGACTGAAAGTGCACTTTCGGCGTATACTTATATTGACTCAGGTAATTATTTAGGTATATGTTCACCTCTTACCGTTTTTTTGCAATTGAAATATGTTAATGAATACCTTCTTCCTGGAAAATATTTGTTTGTAAATAAAAGTAATGATCTTTTAGTCTCGCATTTCTTTAGTTCGATAGCCGATAGATAAGGATGCATTACGGCATGAAAACTTTCCTCATCAGATTCTCTGGCGCTTTTTTTGTTGTCTTTGTTACAATGGTTTTAATCCTAATGCATTACTTATGGGGGGAGTCTTTAGGGTGGACAGCGCCAGCAGAAAAACTTCGAGTGTTCTGTGCTATTTTTTCCATTTCTGTGTTCCTTTCTTTGCTGCTTATAACTCGACGAACAATTATTGCATTTTCTTCGAGGGTTAATTTTTTCAAAAAGCTGAGCGATATACAGGAACCCAAATCAGACCTTGGCACGTATTTAAAGTCGAATGCAGCAGGGAAAATATTAATAACCGAATTACAACAAGCTTTGCGTCAAACCTACGGTCGTCGCTGGCACCGCAAGCTCCGTATCCTGCTGATAACTGGCAGCGCTTCAGACGTCGAACAGCTCACCCCAAAACTCACTCAGGAACTCTGGCAGGAAGACCAAGGGACGCTGCTGCTGTGGGGCGGTGACCCGGCAGCACCGGCGGACGCTGCCTGGCTTACCGCGCTGCGTAAACTACGCCGCCGCCCGGTGGATGGCGTAGTGTGGGTGACCTCCGCGTTTGACCGCTTCGCGGGGTCAGATGCTGAACCGGCAGCGCCGCTGACTCCTGAATACATGGATGCCCTGTCCCACGCTCTGAAGGGGCGCAGTGACGCGCTGGGCTGGAAACTGCCGCTGTATGTCTGGTCGCTGCATCCGCGAACCGGAGAGCAGCAGGGCCGGATTTCCCAGCCTGTGGGGTGCCAGCTGTCAGCGGCCTGTAAACCTGAAGCACTGGCCCGCCAGCTAAGCGACCTGATCCCGCTCCTCACCGCGCAGGGTATTCAGCAGATTTGCGACAAACCACAGCACGATTTTTTACTCGCCCTGGCTGACCAGCTAACCCGCGAGCCGCAATCGCTGACCGGACCCTTATCGGTATTGCTTAACCCGTACCGCCCGCTACCTCTGGCTGGCGTGGTGTTCAGCCCGCCTTCAGCAGGGGCAGGTCGCAGTGTTGCTCATTACTGGGGCAAAGACAACCGCTGGGATGCCATCCCGGCCTCGGCACAGGCCTTACCGGCAGCTCTGCGCCCGCGTAAACCCGGAATCAGCTGGACGCAGATGGCGGGCGTGAGCGTGGCGGCGCTGATGGTGCTGTGGGGCATATCCATGGCCGTCTCCTTTGTCGCCAACCGTAGCCTGGTGACGATGGCGCAGGAGCAGGTTCAGCAGTCTGTGGCAGAGAAACAACCGCTGAGCAAGCGTCTGCACGCCCTGTCTGAACTTCAGAAAACCCTTGCCCGTTTACAGTACCGTGGACAACACGGCGTGCCCTGGTACGCACGCGGCGGCTTAAGCCAGAACGATGCCCTGCTGGCGGCGCTCTTCCCGCGCTATAGTGAAAGCGCCTTGCCGCTGTTGCGCGATGCGGCGGCGGAACACCTCACTCAACAGCTCCAGGCCTTTGTACAGCTGCCACCGGACAGTCCGTTACGTGAGCGCATGGCAAAACCGGTTTACGACCGGCTCAGGCTCTACCTGATGCTTTCGCGGCCGGAGAAAATGGATGCGGCCTGGTTTTCCGCCACGCTGATGCGCGACTGGCCACGGCGTGCTGGTGTGGCAAACGGCCTCTGGCAGGGCAGCGGCCCGGCACTGTACGCTTTTTATACCACGAGCCTGGCGTCACACCCGCAGTGGCGCTTACATGTTGACGATATGCTGGTCAGTCAGACGCGTACGCTGCTGGTTCGCCAGATGGGGGGGCGAAACAGTGAATCCACCCTCTATCAGAAAATGCTCGCACAGATGGCGAACCAGTATGCCGATATGCGCCTGGCGGACATGACGGGGGATACCGACGCCCCGCGCCTGTTCACCACGGATGAATTTGTGCCGGGGATGTTCACCCGTCAGGCGTGGGAGGAGGCGGTACAGCCTGCCATTGATAAGGTGGTGAATGAACGTCGCGAGGAGATGGACTGGGTGCTGAGCGACAGCAGACAGCCCGCCACGCAGCAGACCTCGCCGGAAGCCCTGAAGCAGCGGCTCACCGCACGTTATTTTGCCGACTTCAGTACCGCCTGGCTCGATTTTCTCAACAGTCTGCGCTGGCAACGGGCAGTGACCCTGTCCGACGCCATTGACCAGCTCACCCTGATGGCGGATGTGCGTCAGTCGCCGTTGGTGGCGCTGATGAACACCCTGAATATCCAGGGGCGAACCGGTGAGACCGGCGAGGCGATATCCGATTCGCTGGTGAAATCCGCAAAAAATCTGCTCGGTGGCGATAAACAGCCGGCCATTGACCAGAGCGGCGGCCCGCGCGGCCCGCTGGAGGCGACCTTCGGCCCGGTGCTGGCGCTGATTAACAGCCAGCAGAAAGGCGGCGGAAATACCGACCTGAGCCTCCAGACGTTTCTGACTCGGGTCACCCAGGTGCGCCTGCGGCTACAGCAGGTGACCAACGCCGCTGACCCGCAGGCCATGACCCGGCTGCTTGCGCAGACGGTGTTTCAGGGTAAGGCGGTGGATTTAACCGAGACCCGCGACTACGGCAGTCTGGTGGCAGCGGGACTCGGGCAGGAATGGAGTGGTTTCGGGCAGACGATGTTTGTGCGGCCTATGGAGCAGGCCTGGCAGCAGGTACTGACTCCGGCGGCTGAAAGCCTGAATGCACAGTGGCAGATCGCCGTGGTGGATGACTGGAACAACGCCTTTGGCGGGCGGTATCCGTTTAAGGATGTCAGCAGCGAGGTCTCACTGCCGTTGCTGGCCAGATACCTCAACGCTGATTCCGGACGTATCACCCGTTTTCTCCAGACCCGTCTTAACGGCGTGCTGCACAGGGAGGGGAGTCACTGGGTGCCGGACAGCATCAACGCTCAGGGGCTGACCTTCAATCCGGCCTTCCTCAGGGCGGTTGATACCCTGAGCCATATTTCCGATGTGGTGTTCACTCGCGGGGAGGCGGGGTTGTCCTTTGAACTGCGCCCGGGAACGGCGGATGGCATCATGGAGACGCGGCTGGTTATCGACAGCCAGAAGCTGACTTATATGAACCAGATGCCCGCCTGGAAGCGTTTTATCTGGCCTGCGGACACCGAAGCGCCGGGTGCGGCATTAAGCTGGATAAGCACACAGGCCGGCACCCGGCAGTATGCGGATATGTCCGGGGCGTGGGGCTGGATAAGGCTGCTGGACAAGGCGTCAGTCAGCGCGTATCCCGGCACGGGCAGCAGTTACAGTCTCACGTGGCAGGCGCAGGATGGCAAACCGCTGAACTACACCCTGCGTACCGAGGCGGGGGAGGGCCCGCTGGCCCTGCTGAAGCTGCGAAACTTAAGCCTGCCGTTGCAGATATTCACCGTCAGCGAGCCCGCCGCTGACCCCCTGACCGATGACACCGACCCCACAGAGGAAACGTACTGATGGCATCCGTTCACACACTGATTACAGCCTGCCAGGCCGCGCCGGAAGCGCTGGCGGAACAGGCGCAGCAGCGCCTTTCCCTGTGGGACAACTGGCTGCGGCCAGTACAGGCGGACAACCCCACCGGCGCTGACCCCGGCTACGACGATGATTTTCAGCAGATGCGCGAGGAGGTCAATAAACTTTCCGGGGCAGATGCCGACCTGATTTGTACCCTTGCGGAAAAACTGCTGACCACCACCACAAAAGATATTCGTGTCGCCACGTATTACGCCTGGGCGCGACTGCACCGGGATGGTGAAGCGGGACTGGCGGACGGACTGGATCTGCTGGCGGGTTTAATGCAGCGCTTTAACACACAGTTGCACCCACAACGCGAACGCAGCCGACAGGGGGCGCTGGAGTGGCTCGCCAGCACCAGAATGCTCGACAGTCTGTCTCTGTACCCGGAGGCCAACAACGCTGACACCCTGCGCATTGCCGGTGCCCTGTGGCTTACGGAGCAGGTGGCGGAAGGCGCCATCCCCGGCGCGCTGTATCAGGCGCTGGAAACCCGGTTACAGAAATCCGGTGGCCCGGATGCGGTGGTGCCGCAGAATGTGAGCGACGCCAGTCACTTCATGCCCGCCGGTGAGATCCCCGCCCTGACCGGCATAGCCTCAGGCCAGGAGCTTCTGGCCCAGGCGCGGATCCTGGCGGACTACCTGAGAAATCAGCCGGACGGCTGGTTATCCGCCCACCGGCTGATAAAGAACCTGCGTCACGACACCCTGCGCCAGCTACCGCCGCTTCTGGCCGACGGCAAAACCCGCATCGAGCCGCCAAAACCGGATCAGCGCGCACTGCTGAAACGGCTCTACCTGCAACAGAGCTGGCGTGAGCTGATGGAAGAGGCGGACAGCCTGCTGTCGCGCGGCGCAAACCACCTGTGGCTGGATGTGCAGTGGTATCTGCACCAGGCGCTGCTGAAATCCGGGCAGGAGCACGAGGCGGCGATTATCCAGGCCGACCTGAAAGGCCTGCTCTCGCGCCTGACCGGGCTGGAGACGCTGGCCTTTAACGACGGTACGCCGTTCGCCGATGAAGTGACCCTGAACTGGATTCAGCAGCAGGTAACGGACAGCGGCGGGGGCTGGCAGGAGGACTCAGCCGTGACAGCGGCGACCGCTTCCGGCGATAACGATATCCTGCAACTGGAGAGCGAAGCGCTCACACTTGCCGACAGCGACGGCCCCGATGTGGCGCTGTCCTGGCTGCAAAATCGTCCTGGTATCACCACGGCACGCAGCCGCTGGCTGCTGCGCCTGTTAATGGCGAGAGTGGCCGAACAGACCGGTAAAAACGAGCTGGCGCTGCACCTGCTGGGCGAGCTGGATGGTTGTGCGGCTGCTATTACGCTCACGCAGTGGGAGCCGGACCTGCTGTTCGAGGTAAAAGCCCGGCGCCTGAAGCTGCTGCGGATGAAGGCCGGACGTAATGATACAGATAAAACACGCCTGAATCCGGAGATGGAACATCTGCTGGCGGGGCTGATTGCCATCGACCCGGCAAGAGCGGCCGTACTGTGCGCCTGACCCTTTTTGCTCCCTGAACGCTGAGAAATTAAATGGAAGATTTAACCCTGCGTTATTTTGACGCTGAAATGCGCTACCTGCGCGAGGCGGCGAAAGAGTTCGCGCAGACGCACCCCGACCGGGCGGCAATGCTCGACCTCGACAAAGCCGGCACACCTGACCCGTATGTTGAACGGCTGTTTGAGGGCTTCGCCTTCTCCATGGGACGTCTGCGCGAAAAGATAGATGACGACCTGCCGGAGTTGACCGAAAGTCTGGTGAGTATGCTGTGGCCGCACTACCTGCGTACCATCCCGTCCCTGTCGGTGGTGGCACTGTCCCCGGATGTGCCGGCGATGAAAATGGCGGAAACGTTGTCCGCCGGGCTGGAAATCAGCTCCCGCCCGGTTGGTCCTAAAAACACCGTCTGCCGCTACCGCACCACCCGGGATCTGACGCTGAATCCGCTCGCGGTGGAAAAGGTCATTATGACCACGGAGCCTGACGGGCGTTCGCTCCTGCGGGTGCGTTTTGCCTGTAGTACGCAGGCGGACTGGCCGCAGACGGACCTCCGGCATCTGCCGCTGTACCTGGGCGAAGATAGGGTGACGGGCAGCAGCCTGCACCTCTGGCTGACAAAACGCCAGGCGGCGCTGTACATTCGCCTGCCCGGGCAGACGGAGCGGATCGCACTGGACGGTTATTTCTCCCCGGGCGGTTTTGCTGAGGAAGATCGGCTGTGGCCAAAGGGCGACAGCGCCTTCAGCGGTTATCAGTTGCTGCTGGAGTATTTCACCTTCCGCGAAAAGTTTATGTTCGTCCATCTTAACGGGCTGGAAAATATCACGCTTCCGGCGGGTACGGCGTATTTCGATATCGAGGTGGTGTTCAGCCAGGTATGGCAGAGCGATTTACCGGTAACAGACAGCAGCCTGCGCCTGCACTGCGTGCCGGTAATTAACCTGTTCACCCTGGAAGCTGACCCGCTGACCATCAGCGGGCTGGAGAGTGAATATCTGCTGCGCCCGAAACGTCTTCAGGACGGGCATACCGAGATTTACTCGGTGGACAGCGTCAACGGCTCCGGGCGTACCGGCGAAGCGCACTATGTGCCGTTCACCAGTTTTCGCCATCAGGGCGGCATGATGCGTCGTCACGCGCCGGAACGGTATTACCACACCCGCGTGAAGCGGGGCGTCACCGGGATGCACGATACCTGGCTGATACTGGGCGGCCAGCAGTGGGAAGCTGACCGGATGCTGGAGCGGGAGACAGTCTCGCTGCGCATCACTGGCACCAACGGCCAGTTACCGCGCCGGGCGTTGCAGAGTACGCTGCTGGACCGCTGTGAACAGGTCTATGACACGCCCCTCACCGTGCGTAATCTCTGCAAGCCGACGCTGCCCGCATACCCGCCTGCGGAGGATCGTTTCCACTGGCGGGTGATGAGCCATCTGGGCTCCCGGTTTCTCAATATGATGAGCAGCGCTGAGGTGCTGCGCGGCACGCTCTCGCTCTATAACTGGCGGGACGACGAGCTGAACAACCGTCGCCTCGATGCCATCCTGGATGTCAGGCACCACCGCATTCAGCGCTTTGAGGACGGTTTTTTGCTGCGCGGGCTGGACGTGGAGGTGACGCTCGACAGCAATGGATTTACCGGAGAGGGCGATATCCACCTGTTTGGCGAACTGCTGAACCGCTTTTTCGCCCTGTATGCCGATATGAACCAGTTTAACCAGCTCACGCTCATTGTTCAGCCAGAAGGGAAATATATCCGGTGGAAAGAGAATCACAGTCCGCGCCTGCCCGGCTGATGGCGCAGGTACGGCACCAGCTGCCGTATATGAATTTTTACCGCTTCTGCCAGCTGCTGGAACAGAGCCTGCCGGAGATGCCGGTGCCCGGCAGCGACTGGCGGGTGCGGCAGGAGCCAGTGCGTTTTCGCCCGCATCCGGGGATGGGGTTTCCGTCCGGTGAAATCCGGGGGATGGAAGACCCGGAACATCCGCACCTGCCGCCGTCGGTGCGCGTCACCTTTATGGGGCTGTACGGCGTGGAGTCGCCGCTGCCGACCCACTACACCGACGATATCGCTCAGCGACGGGAAGGGCACGACGCGACGCAGGATTTTCTGGATATTTTCAGTCACCGGCTGATTACCCAGTATTACCGCATCTGGCGTAAGTATTCGTACCCGGCCACCTTTCAGGCCGGCGGCGCTGACAACACATCACAATACCTGCTGGGCCTGGCGGGGCTGGGGATACCCGGCTGCGCTCAGGCAGCCGGTACGCCGCTGTCGCGATTTCTGGCGCTGCTGCCGGTGATGATGCTGCCGGGACGGACGGCGGAGGGAATGGGGGCGCTGGTGCGGCTGCTGGCACCGGATACGCGCACGCAGGTTTATCACCATGACCGCTGCCGTATCCCGCTGAAGCAGCCGGTTGCGATGAGTACATGCCAGCCGGTCAGCCTGAAGCACCGTCCGGTGATGGGCACGCATGCCACGGATGTGAACGGCCAGGTGCTGTTGCGCCTGAGCACGGACAACCCGGAAGAGATCCGGGGCTGGCTGCCGGGCGGTGACCTGCACGCTGACCTGATGGCGCTGCTGCACGTGTGGCTGGGCGCGCACCTGGATGTACGTATGCAGTTATGCGTTGCCCGGCATTTGCTGCCGGATGCGCGGCTGTCCTGCAATGCGGAACAGATCGCGCAGGTCGGGCGCACGGCAGTGCTGCGTCCCCTTAATCCGCAACAGAACAGAAACGACATTATCACCATTCACCCTGGACGCTTTCAGCGCGTCCGGGAAAACATTCAGCGAAGGAAAAACGATGAAGATGGCGATTACCGCTGGTAAAGCGCTGGCAATCACTCTGGCGACCCTGTTAACCGGCTGTGGTCTGACGCAGAAAGTGACGGATGGCACCGTCGCCGTCACGAAGTCCATTTTTTACAGACAGGTGAAAACCCTTCACCTGGATATTCAGGCGCGCGAAGGGGTGAACAACAACGCGAAGGGGGCATCGCTGGCAACGGTGGTGCGAATTTACCAGCTTAAAGAGCGTAAGGCGTTTGACAGTACTGATTATCCGTCGCTGTTCGCCAGTGACACTCAGGCCATTAAAGCCGATCTTGTGGCGGAAAAGGATATCCGCCTGCGCCCTGGCGAATCGGTGACGCTGGATATGCCGATGGAAGAGAGCGCGCAGGTTGTGGCGGTGGCGGGGATGTTTATGGCACCGGACCAGGTAAATGATACCTGGCGTATTACCCTGACCCGTGACGACCTTGACCCGGATAAGGCGCGGGTTATCGAAGTCAGTAATAATCGTCTGACGCTGAAACCGCTGGAGGGGGAATGATGCCGCGTCCGTCTCTGTATGACATGCTGTACGGTAACTTCGCCGGCGGGCTTGACCTGCACAGTGTCAGTGAGGAGAACCAGCTGATTTTATCAGTACTCGATAACATGCAGCGCATCCTCAACTGCCGCGCCGGTACGCTGGCTCACCTGCCGGGCTACGGTCTGCCGGATATGACAAAAATCCTCCAGGGAATGCCCGGGACCGCCCACCAGCTGATTACCACACTGTCGGCTGTGTTGCTGAAATACGAGCCGCGCCTGAGCCGGATTAATGTGGTGATGCAGGAACAGATTCAGCCCGGTGAACTCCGCTACGCCATTGATGCGGAGCTGAAGGGGGTGGGGCTGGTGCGCTACGGCACGGAGTTTATGCCCGAGGGCAGGGCATTAATCCGTCATCTGAAACAACAGCAGTATCTGGATAATACAGCCCGATTGTGAGCCAATTTTGAAATTCAGCACGCAAAACCACCCCACATCTTTTACCGACATCGCGAGGATGCATATTGCAGAGTTTCGCCTGCGAAAATAACCACTTCATGAAAATTGGGCGAGCAGGCAACATGAACGACCAGATATTTATTTTACCCTGGTCAGAAAAGATACATTAAAGAGTTACTTTTCAATGAGTTATTGTAGAGCTTGTGCTGTAGCGGGTACTGAAATATTAATAATTGATTTCTTCGCCATGAGTCATTGCATTTTATCTGGCGAAAAGGTCAATGGCTGAGGGGATACCCTGAGTATGATGACGTCAATCATGGATACAGATATGAAAATGAGAATTCTCCTTCTTACGGTCATTGTACTTTTTAACATGCAGGCTGGTGCCGCCCGTGGAAGACAGCCCTGCTCTGGCTCAAAAGGTGGCATAGCACACTGTACATCGGATGGTCGTTTTGTCTGCAATGACGGAAGTCTGAGCCAGTCGAAGCGATTCTGTTCAGGTTATGGTGCCTCCGAACTGCCCCGGCAGGTAAAACCCTCCCCCTCCGCCAGGAAAGCGCAGAAGAAAAAGAGAATAGCCGTGAAAGGCCAGGAGCAGCGTGTTGTAGAAAACAATGCGCAGTTCGATACACAACCGCGGCAACCTACATGCGCCCCTCTCTATATGGCCAACAAGCCCGGATTCACCCATTTACCCATTTGTTCAGGTAATCAGTATTAATCCGCCAGTGTAAACGTTCTTTGTCTGTTATTCGAACTGATAAGACGCTTGCAGTTGGAAACCCACCTGAACGCGCTGGGCGACCTGTTACAGCGTCTGGCAGTAAAGCACGCCGTTCGCACCTTCCGGATACGTGGCGAACTTACTGCATGGCAGGCGTTTATGTTTTCTGCATGAGTGATAAAAGGGAGGGAAAATCATGACCAGGGCTGAAGAGTTTTGTCGTTCCTGAAATGTGAACACTGGCAGATGGATGCGCACACATCGCTCAAAAATCGATCTTTTTCAGGCGGATACTGAGATCAGAAAAGCATATGACCTTGAACAGTAACCACAGCGACTGGAGGGATATGCTAATGAAGCGACAAGATATAAACGCATTAAAGAATTTTGATTTTCTGGCACGCAGTTTTGCCCGTATGTACGCCCTGGGCCAGCCAGTTGATATCGATGCCGTGACCGGCAATATGAGTAATAAACAGCAGGCATGGTTCCGGGAGCGATATGACCACTACCGAAAGCAGGCTGAGCGGGCGAGAGTAATAGAACTGCGATGATGTAACGAACAACGGGCTTAACGGCCCGTTGCTTTTTTAGGTTCCAGCTACATTTTTGCAGGCTCCTGAGGTTGAAATATTTTGCGGTAACCTCATATAGAAAGCGGGTAAGGAACACCTGCCCATAAGACATGAACTTTTTGAATATTCTTTTTTACTGTTCAGGAGGTACATGATGACTCTCAGAACCTTTCCCGTGTTGAACGATCTCTCCGACTCTCTGTTTGCGGACCGTTTTAACCGTATCGATCGCCTTTTTAGCCAGCTAACCGGCAGTACGCCGTTGCCCTCCACGCCTTCTTACAATATCCGGCGGCTGGGCGATAACCGCTATGAACTGACGCTCAGCGTGCCGGGCTGGAAAGAGAGCGAACTGGAAATTGAAACCGTTGGCGGTCAGCTGAATATCAGCGGTAAACGTGAAGAGGAGAAAACCGAAAACGGCGAAGAAGGGTGGATCCATCGGGGTATCAGCCGCAGCGACTTCCGGGCCAGCTATAGTCTGCCGGAGCATGTGAAAGTGACCGGCGCTTCGCTGGAAAACGGCTTACTGGCAATTGAATTACACCAGGATATCCCGGAAGAAGAGAAACCGCAGCGCATCGCCATCAACAACAACCCAGCGATTGAACATAAGCCGTAATCGTTGACTGACGTTGTTTTCACGCCCGGCAAACGCCGGGCGTTTTGCTAACCTGATGGGGCTTATGCCATTCCGCTTTTCCCGGTACGCGCGGGCTGGAGGTCACTTTCGATGTGCTTAAAAGGTTTGCTGCCTCTGCATGAGGCTGAACGGGAATGAAATGTGAGAGAAAACAGATTGGTGCGTCTGAATGGACTCGAACCATCGACCCCCACCATGTCAAGGTGGTGCTCTAACCAACTGAGCTACAGACGCAAGATGGTGCGTTCAATTGGACTCGAACCAACGACCCCCACCATGTCAAGGTGGTGCTCTAACCAACTGAGCTATGAACGCATTGTGTTGTCGGTGACAACGGGGACGAATATTAGCGGCACAGCACCAAGGTGGCAAGAGGGAAAATGCATTTTTCTCTCTGATTTCACGCGATTGCTTCATTACCGCGCAAAGTGAAGAGAAAGTAGCCGCCAGCCGGCGGCTACAGGGTCATCAACGTGCAGCGCGCTGCAAAATAACCGTAGAGGGCTGACGTTGCAGGAAACGCATGCGCAGCATCATCATAATGGCCGCAGACGTTAAGCCGATGATAAAGCCCATCCAGAATCCGGCTGGCCCCATGCGATCCACCACCAGATCCGTGAGCGCCAGAATGTACCCGCACGGCAGACCCAGCACCCAGTAAGCGATAAAGGTGATAAAGAAGATGGAACGCGTATCTTTATACCCACGCAGCACGCCGCTGCCAATGACCTGGATGGAGTCAGAGATCTGATAAATGGCCGCCAGCAGCATCAGGTGCGAGGCCAGAGTCACTACCTCCGGGTTGTCGTTATAGAGCAGGGCAATTTGCTCACGCAACAGCACGGTAAAGAGGGCGGTACAGACCGCCATGCAGACGCCGACGCCCAGCCCGGTGCGGGCAGCCGTTTGCGCATCCAGCGTAGAACCTTGCCCCAGACGGAAGCCCACGCGAATCGTCACCGCAGCCGCCAGCGACATCGGCAGAACAAACATCAAAGAGCTGAAGTTCAGCGCGATCTGGTGGCCTGCCACATCAATAATCCCTAACGGCGAGACCAGCAGGGCGACGACGGCAAACAGCGTCACTTCAAAGAACAGCGCCAGCGCAATGGGCAGACCCAGCTGTGTCAGGCGGGTCAACATCGACCAGTCAGGCGTGCTAAAGGTGGTGTCGTTGCGAATGTCGCGCATGGATCGCGCATGCTTAATGTAGGTGAGCATGCTTCCGAACATCACCCAGTACACCGCTGCCGTCGCCACGCCGCAGCCCACGCCGCCGAGTTCCGGCATGCCAAAATGACCGTAAATGAAGATATAGTTCACGGGAATGTTCACCAGCAAGCCGATAAAGCCCATCACCATGCCCGGCTTGGTTTTTGCCAGCCCTTCACACTGGTTACGTGCCACCTGGAAGAACAGATAGCCGGGCGCGCCCCAGAGCAGGGCGCGCAGATAACCGACCGCCTTATCCGCCAGCGCCGGGTCGATATTATGCATGGCGCGAATAATATACCCGGCGTTCCACAGGACGATCATAATCAGGACGGAGACGAACCCGGCCAGCCAGAAGCCCTGGCGCACCTGATGGGCCACGCGGTCACGTCGACCGGAGCCGTTAAGCTGTGCGATGACAGGCGTTAGCGCCAGCAGCAGGCCGTGACCAAACAGAATGGCCGGGAGCCAGATTGAGGTTCCGATCGCCACGGCGGCCATATCGGTGGCGCTGTAACCACCGGCCATTACCGTATCCACAAATCCCATTGCGGTTTGGGCTACCTGCGCGACGATCACCGGTATTGCCAGTGCCAATAACTGACGCGCTTCGATCATATACTTCTGCACGTGAACACCTTTGTATTGTAGTTATTTGAGAGACTAAAAAGGCCGCCGTTACTGGCAGCAAGAAGAAAAAACAGAGGGATGCCAGCTATTGTAGCGGGGTTTAACTAATTATCTAGTGAAAAAATCGCCAGAAATTGCGCATCACTGGCAACCTGTTTTTTCAACTGTTATTGTGGTGGGATTATACGGTGTCATCGCCGTTCGGAATGAACAGGAGCTGTAAGCATGTTTACTGGTATTGTGCAGGGCACTGCCAAAGTGGTGTCCATTGATGAAAAACCGAATTTCCGCACTCACGTGGTTGAGCTGCCTGAATATATGCTCGACGGCATTGAAACCGGGGCGTCGATAGCGCATAACGGCTGCTGCCTGACGGTGACCGAAATTAACGGTAATCAGATTAGCTTTGATTTAATGAAAGAGACGCTGCGCATCACTAACCTGGGTGAGCTGGTGGTGGGAGATATCATCAACGTTGAACGCGCGGCGAAATTCAGCGATGAGATTGGTGGGCATCTGATGTCGGGCCATATTATGACCACCGCAGAAGTGGCGAAAATTGTGACCTCGGAAAATAACCGTCAAATCTGGTTCAAGGTGCAGGATCCGTCATTAATGAAATACATCCTTTATAAAGGATTTATTGGCATCGATGGGATTAGTCTGACCGTCGGTGAAGTGACGCCTACGCGTTTTTGCGTGCATTTAATTCCTGAAACGCTGCAACGTACTACGCTTGGCGCAAAAAAATTGGGGCAGCGCGTAAATATCGAAATTGATCCGCAGACCCAGGCGGTCGTGGATACCGTTGAGCGCGTGCTGGCGGCGAAAGAGGCGGCGATAATAAAGACCGTGGAAGAAGAATAAAAAATAACCCCGGGAAACCGGGGTTATTTTTTCAGCGAGCCACCCGCAAGCCGTGCTCAATCCCACGACTAAACACCACCTGCCACAGCTGTATATCCCGCGCACGGAACGCGCCCGCACAGGCATTCAGATAATAGCTAAACATCCGTTTGAATCGTTCCGAATAGTTGTCGGCGATTTCAGGCCATGCAGCCTGGAAACGTTCATGCCAGGCCATCAGAGTCGTGTCGTAATCTGCGCCGAAGTTATGCCAGTCTTCCACAATAAAATGCGGTTCGCTGGCGTTCGCAATCTGGCGAACAGAGGGTAAACAGCCATTCGGGAAGATATATTTGTTGATCCAGGGGTCCACATTGTTATCGGTGCGCTTAGAGCCGATGGTGTGTAGCAGGAAAATTCCGTCAGGCTTCAGGTTACGATCGGCGACCTCAAAGTAGGTCTTGTAGTTCTTCGGCCCCACGTGCTCGAACATACCTACGGAAACAATACGATCGAACTGCTCATTCAGGTCGCGGTAGTCCTGAAGCCGAATATCAACATCCAGTCCCAGACAGCGTTCCTGCGCCATCTTCTGCTGTTCAGCCGAAATCGTGACGCCGACTACGCTGACGCCGTAATTTTTCGCCATAAACCAGGCAAGACCACCCCAGCCACAGCCGATGTCCAACACACGCATACCGGGCTGTAACTGCAATTTATCGCAGATCAGTTGCAGCTTATCCTGCTGCGCCTCTTCCAGGGTCGTCGCTTTTTTCCAGTATCCGCAGGAGTACTGCATTAAAGGATCGAGCATACGGCTGAACAAATCGTTGCCAAGGTCGTAATGCTCTTTACCGACGATCCATGCCCGTTTTTTACTTTGCAGATTGAACAGGCGGGCGGAGGCGATACGTAAGGTATCTTTGAAATGACGAGGGAGCTGTTTTTCAAGACCGGCGCGTAATACGCTGGAGAAGAACATATCCAGCCGCTCACACTCCCACCAGCCGTCCATATAGCTTTCACCCAGCCCTAACGATCCCTCCTGTAACACGCGTTTGAAAAAATCGGGATGCTTTATCTGGGGATCGGAGGGGGATGAGCCATTAATCGTAATGCCCGCACGTCCCAACAGTTCACTGACGATCCGGGACCAGTTATCGTCCGGAACGCTGACTTCTTCTATACACGATGAACTCATAGCTTCTCCATCACCTTGCTGTGATCAGAACCTTAAAACAGCGTAGACGCTTTTTTGGTTTGTGAGAAATCTCACGGTAAATGCCCGCGAGGCTAATATCCGACGTAGAACAGAGGAAGGGAGATAACCCTTGCCGAAATGCCTTCCATGGTAAAACGGGAGCGCTCCGGCTCCCGTTAACACTTAATATTTATCGTATTTAATCGAACCAAATTCAGTATAGGCCGCAAAATTTGGTGATTCAACAGAAAATTGTTAGCTACCTAATCACTGGTTTTTAACATAGTTTCCCGCGCAATCAGGCGTGCGACGTTTCGGTTTGTGCATTGTCATTCTGCTCGCGAAGCGCGGAGGACTGCATGCGATAACCCAATCCCGCCAGCGCAACGGTGATCAGCATCACGCTGGTAGTGGTGAGCAGCGGGGTTGCAATCAACGCAGAGACTACGAGACTTGCCAGGAAGCACAGGCCAAGTTGCAGGGTATTTTGCAGCGCGGCAGCGCGGCCTGTCGCCTGCGGAAATGGACGCAACGCCTGGGCTACAACGATAGGGTAGATGGCCCCGTTAGCGATCGCCATGACGCAGAACGGAATCAAAATTTCTGCAAGCCCGGCGCCGGGAATAAAGCCGACAGCCCAGGTCGCAATCACGCTTAGCGCATACAGCACCAGCAGCCAGGGCAGCATCTGTTGGCCTTCCCATTTTTGCAGCGCGGCGCGACAGCCATAGCCACCCACCAGGAAGGCGATGGTCTGTGGTACATAGCTCAGGCCGATAGCCGCCGGGCTGTAGCCCATGTCATGCAGAATGAACGGCGAACCGGTCAGCCAGGCAAAGAAGCTGGCAGAGCAGGCGGCATAAATCAGCACGTTACCGCGATAGGCTTTCGACCGCAGTAAAGAGGTAAAGGTGATGGGCTTCGCGTCCGGATGCGTCTCTTTTTTATGCGCCGGTTTAAGCCCGAACGCGGGCAGCATCAGGACCAGCGTAATAGCAAAGAGCGTGGCGAAAATGGCCTGCCAGTCGAAATGCGCCAGGATCCAGCTTCCCAGTAACGGGGCAAGCGCCGGCGACAGGCCGACCAGGGGCATAATGGTGGCGAATATACGGTTAGTGCGCGAGGCGGGGTAGTAATCGGTTACCAGCGCCTGCCAGGTCACCGCAGCGGCACAGACACCGACCGCCTGAATAAAGCGCAGCGCCAGCAGCCAGGCGGCATCGCGGACCCACAGCATGCCCAGACAGCCTGCGGCAAAAATCGCCAGCCCCAACAACAGGACGGGTTTACGGCCAAAACGATCCGAGAGCGGCCCCCACAGCAATTGCGCAAAAGCAAAACCGGCGAGGAACAAACTCAAACTGGCGCTGATGGCGGCGGCAGGGGTTTGCAAATCTTCCTGCATCGCGGCGAACGCGGGCAGATACATATCGGTCGCCAAAAAGCCCAGCACGCTTAAGCCGCCGAGCCAGACTAAAAATCCTTTCCTGGGTTGCACTTTTTTTCTCCTGAGGAGGCAGGTGTACGTTAGCGCAGAGTGTAGGGAGTGCAAAGCGGCTTGTGAAACGCTAATATTTGGCGGGTGCATTCAAAAAATTTGCAGGCTAAAGATGTGGTCAGATTATTCCCTTGAAGTGGTTGATGCCGTGGCGCGTAACGGCAGCTTTACCGGCGCCGCCCAGGAGCTGCATCGCGTTCCCTCGGCGATCAGTTACACGGTGCGTCAGCTGGAAGCGTGGCTGGCGGTGCCGCTGTTCGAGCGGCGTCATCGCGACGTGGAGCTCACGCCTGCCGGAGCGTGGTTTTTGAAGGAAGGGCGGTCTGTCATCAAAAAAATGCAGATCACCCGTGAGCAGTGCCAGCAGATCGCCAACGGCTGGCGCGGGCATCTCGCTATCGCGGTGGATAACATTGTTAAGCCGGAGCGGACCCGGCAGATGATCGTCGATTTCTATCGTCATTTTTCCGACGTCGAACTGCGTGTTTCGCAGGAAGTGTTCAACGGCGTCTGGGATGCGCTGGCGGACGGCAGGGCGGAGATGGCGATTGGTGCAACCCAGGCGATCCCGGTTGGTGGGCGCTACGCGTTTCGCGACATGGGCATGCTGAGCTGGACCTGCGTGG
>NZ_QFRV01000066.1:0-26003 GCF_004136805.1 Enterobacter cloacae complex sp. GF14B | reverse complement strand
ATTTGCCTGGCGGCTTTAGCGCGGTGGTCCCACCTGACCCCATGCCGAACTCAGAAGTGAAACGCCGTAGCGCCGATGGTAGTGTGGGGTCTCCCCATGTGAGAGTAGGGAACTGCCAGGCATCAAACAAGTGAAGAGGCCATCCGCAAGGATGGCCTTTTTGCGTTTCTGCACCTGCTTCCTTTCCATAAACAAATCACCTATCCCCCCATATATACGGTAAACTATCCCGGTTTTTGCATCAGGATAGCGTCTATGAATCACTCCCTTAAGCCCTGGAATACCTTTGGTATTCAACGGAATGCTAATCAAATTGTACGTGCCGACAGTGCTCAGCAGTTGCTGAATGCATGGCAAAACGCAACAGAAAACGGTGAACCCGTACTTATTCTGGGCGAAGGAAGTAATGTCCTGTTTCTCGATGATTTTGCGGGGACGGTAATCGTCAATCGCATCATGGGGATTGAGTGTAAAGAGAGCGCTGACAGCTGGCATTTACACGTGGGTGCTGGCGAGAACTGGCACCATCTGGTGCAATATACCCTTGAAAAAGGGATGCCCGGACTGGAAAACCTGGCCCTGATCCCGGGCTGTGCAGGATCATCTCCTATTCAAAACATCGGTGCCTACGGCATCGAACTGAAACACGTCTGCGAATATGTCGATTGCATCGAACTCGCGACCGGAACGGCGAAGCGCCTGACCGCAGAGCAGTGCCGCTTTGGTTATCGCGACAGCATTTTCAAGCACGATTATCAGGATCGTTTCGTCATTGTGGCCGTTGGTCTGCGCCTGGCGAAAGCCTGGAAACCCGTTCTGACTTACGGCGATCTGACCCGTCTTGACCCGGCTACCGTCACACCGCGTGAGGTATTTGATTCCATATGCCACATGCGCATGACCAAGCTCCCGGACCCGAAAGTCAACGGAAATGCGGGCAGTTTCTTCAAAAACCCGGTGATCAGCAGCGAAAATGCAAAAGCATTTCTCGCTGGCTGGCCAACGGCCCCGCATTATCCTCAGGCGGATGGCAGCGTGAAGCTGGCCGCAGGCTGGCTTATCGATCAGTGTGAATTAAAAGGTACTACTCTTGGTGGCGCTGCTGTTCATCGTCAGCAGGCGCTGGTACTGATCAACCAGTCCAACGCGACAAGTGAGGATGTCGTCAACCTGGCGCACCATGTTCGTCAGCGCGTGGGCGAAAAATTCAACGTCTGGCTGGAGCCTGAAGTTCGCTTTATTGGCCGAACGGGCGAAGTGAATGCCGTGGAGACCATTGCGTGAAGGACAATACTATTCCGTTAACTCTCATCGGTATCCTTGCTGATGGCGAGTTTCATTCTGGCGAGCAGCTGGGCGAACAGCTGGGCATGAGCCGCGCTGCCATCAATAAACATATTCAAACGCTCCGCGACTGGGGCGTGGATGTGTTTACGGTGCCGGGAAAAGGCTACAGCCTGCCGGAACCGATCCAGTTACTGAATGAAGAGATCATCCGCAGCCAGATTGGGCACGGTAACGTCGCGGTATTGCCGGTCATTGATTCGACGAACCAGTATCTGCTGGATCGCCTGAGCGAGCTGAAATCCGGTGATGCCTGCGTTGCCGAGTACCAACAGGCAGGACGTGGCCGCCGGGGGCGTAAGTGGTTCTCACCATTTGGCGCCAACCTCTACCTTTCCGTGTACTGGAGGCTTGAACAGGGGCCAGCTGCGGCCATCGGGCTGAGCCTGGTCATCGGCATTGTGATGGCAGAGGTGCTGCACGATCTGGGTGCCGATCAGGTGCGGGTAAAATGGCCCAACGATCTGTATCTCAACGATCGGAAGCTGGCGGGGATCCTGGTCGAACTGACGGGAAAAACAGGCGATGCCGCACAGATCGTTATTGGAGCGGGGCTGAACATGGTGATGCGAAACGTGCAGAACGATGTCGTGAACCAGGCCTGGACCAACCTACAGGAAGCGGGGATCACCATCGATCGCAATACGCTTGCCGTCCGCATGATCAATGAGTTGCGTAGTTCGCTGACGCTCTTTGAACAGGAGGGGTTAGCGCCATTCCTGTCCCGCTGGGAAAAGCTGGATAACTTTATTAACCGACCGGTGAAGCTGCTGATTGGGGATAAAGAGATTTACGGCACATCACGCGGCATTGACGCGCAGGGTGCGTTGCTTCTTGAACAGGATGGTGTGATTAAGCCCTGGGTGGGCGGTGAAATTTCGTTACGAAGTGCAGAGTAACCCTCTCCCCACAGGGGAGAGGGTGTAGCAGCTCATCACTGCGGATACGGCACCCAATCCCCGGCATTCAGTCGGACATAAGGCTTATTCTGATACTGGATCACCACCGCATTGGCGTTTTCCGATACCTCCGCCGTCTGCGGCAGCCCGCTGGTGAGCTGATCCCAGTTCACGCTATCTTCCACAAACAGCTTACCGTCTACTGCGCGAGCGACCAGTTCCGAGATAGCCAGATAGCTGCTTGGCTGGGTGATCTCAACTGGCGCTCCCTGATGCGGCGCCTTCATGCCAAAGAACTTAATCCCGGCCGGAACGTTAGTGATGGACGGGCTTGGGATATCGCGCAGACCAGACACCTGCATCCTGTCGCCTTTCAACGCTCCCCCATGTTCCGGTACTACCACCACCATCACTTTGCGGCCTGATTTTTCCAGCTCGTTGAAGAACGCGTTCAGCTCGTCAAAGAACTTCTGCGCACGGGCCTTATAATCGGCCGTTTTACTCACGCCGGGATAATGGTTCCCGTCGTGCAGCGGCAGCGTGTTATAGAACGTCGCACTACGTGTCCCTTCCTCTTTGCCGACGGTATCTAACCAGCGCTGAAGCACGGCGGTATCGTCATACACCGGCGAGCCATCAAAGCCCAGCAACGTAACCGGCAGCCCTTTCTGGTCCATCAGCGGGGCCTGCATGCCACCCTGTTCACGTACTTCTTTCAGGAAGTTACCGAACTGACCGTTATGACCCATCATCAGGTGCTGGGTAAAGCCCAGTTTTGCCAGGTTATCAAACAGATAACACTGGTTAGCTGCCGGCTGGTAGAGGTTCTTATGCGAAGGCTGTCCGCAGCTGGCGCGCAGCAGGCGGATAGCCGCCGGGCCGCTGTACGACGTGGCCGAGTTGAAGTCCTTGAACTGAATATCGAAATGCGACCACAGCGGGTGCGACATCAAACCAGCCGCGTCAACGTCAGCCCAGGACAGAGAACAGATGTTAATGACCAGCAGCTCAAACGGCTGAGCATCGGCAGGCAGCGCGTCCGGGAATTTCGTCTGACGCTTATCTTCCGCAGCGTAAAAACTGGAGAGCCACGCGTTCAGGTTCGTGGATGTCGGCGGTGCAGTCTGCGCTGGAATATCCCCAACCACAGGCGTATCCCCTGCTGTCGCGACGGTCGCGGCGGCGGAACCGCCCGTGGTGGTCACGGTTGTCGTCGGCTGACCGGCTGGCCACAGCGAGAAGCTCGGGCCCGTCAGCGTCAGGACGTTAAGCCAGATCATAATCGCGACGACAAACACCGTCACCCGGATCCACTGAGACAGGAACAGCCAGGCGACCAGCAGGACAAATACCGCGCCAATCATCTGCCAGTTAATAAAGCGCTCAACCAGATCGAGCATATAGTCCGCACTGAAACCTGCGACCTGGGAGCCCTGGCTCATGATGCTTTCAGGGCCGGGCAGCCAGGTATCATGCCAGAACAGGGCGAAACCGATGGGGATAGCGACCCAGTGACGTATACGGTGCAGCCTGAGGTTCGGGATTGGCATCAGCAGGAATGCCATAAACACCAGGTTAAGCAGAGGGTGGAAATTAAGATAGCCTGCCCACAGCAGACCAAACTTCACCAGAAAGTAGAAATTCCAGCCGGACAGGCCGCGCCAGTATTGCCAGAGTGGCGATGGCGCCGAAGAGGTATAGGTAGAATTAGTCATGTTTTCGGTTTGCCTTGACGTTCGGAGCGCGACTCAGTGTTCCGGCGGGTTTAATATAGCGAGGTTTGACGAACAGTAATCTGACCGTATCGCGAATACGGCGCAGGGAATGGCGTGCATAGTAGCCAAGCGGCAAAAAAATCAGCGCGCACAGAACAACCAGTTGGATGATATCGCTGATATTCATAATGGCGCGCTCTCCTTGTTCTCATCCAGTAAGCGTAGCGGCTCAGGTACCCGACGCCAGACATGCCCGTCATGTTTCGCGTTCAGAACCGGTTTGGCACCGCTTGTCACAGGCAACGGTTTCGCCCACTTTTCAGGAGCCAGGGCACGCATCTGGACAAGCTCAGCGCTGATCAAATTATCTTCAAACCAGACCATGCGGTTCGAGAAGATATCCCCGGTAGGAAGCGGGAAGATATGGTTAAGCGCCGTATCCAGATCGTTCACCCGGCAGAAGGAGAGGAACAGCACCAGGCGGTTATCGCCAATGGTCATGATATCCCCGATACGGTTAGGGCGGCACAGAGTAAGCGCCTGCTCAACGCGAATACCCGGCACGGGGCGCAGGGCAACCATCACCCCTTTTCCGTCTGCCGGTAACAGCGTATTGCTCATCATGTTGCCCACCGCATCGCAGAAGGTGTCCCATTTCTGGTAGCCGCGCAGTTTCATCGGCTGCGTCATTGAAAGCAGGGTGCTGATATCTTCCGGAACATGTCGATTAAACTGCTGGCCCTGGATGCTTTCGATCAGCGTCAGACAGCGCGACAGGGGAGCATTCCACGGGATGACCATGTTCGCGCCGCAGCCCAGTAATAAGCGCTCATCGGTGGCGCGCAGGCTGGTATTATTTTCACGCACCACAATTTTTAACGCGCTGCCGCGCTGGCGACGTAATGTGTGAATGTGCCTTGCCAGCGTTTCTATTTGGTTATTCTGGATCAACGAGAAAATAATGGTCGCCGCCTGCGTGGTGCGCGCCTCATCAAATAAGGCTTCATTGGTATCGAACAGTGACCAGTGCTCAGACAGTGCAGGCGCACCTTCCAGTACCGCAATATGGCTCAGAACGCGTTTTTCATCACTGCGTGGCTGAACTACCGTCTCTTCCTGTTGAGCAAGATGCCACTCATGCCCGATATGTTTGAGGGTAAGTTGTTGTCGGGAGCTTACCCCTTTTTCATTGCACCAGAAAGCCACGTCGTAAAGATGGCTGTCGGTCTGGACACGAATACTGGCCAGGCCATAGAGAGAACGGTATTCACTCATTAAAAGTGAAAAAAGCTTGTCATTATTACTGCCTGGGTTAACAACCAATAAGGTGCAATTTTGATTTTTTGCCCATCTGTTGATTCTTTCCAGCCATTTCAGCAGTTTTTCAGAGGGGATATTTTGCAGGCCGTTATTAGAGCATTTTAGAATCAGTAAATAGTGTTCAGGAACAATAGAACACTGAATATCGCGGGGTAAAAAGTATAGACTGTCAGCCTCCGCAGGCATGGAAAATAATCGTACTGTCTGGGGTCCACGGTCACTGTCGAGCCTGATGATTGACTTTGGCTCATCGCCCATCGTAATTATGGCTACGCGGGAATCCTTCCCCTGCGCCGCTATCGTCTGGTTTACCAGACTGATGGCATCTTCATTACGATCCGTATTAACCCACCAGACTCCTCCGACTGGCATGTGGCGCAATTCGTCCCATAATGACTGGATGCCAATAGAAAATATGGAGTCCACGGTGTCCCTCTTTTCGTCGAATTTCTATGTCTCTCAGTTTACTAGCGAAAGCGTAGAAATAAACCTAACATTGAAATTAAAGAACATCAGATTTAGCATGTAAATGAAATTTAGTGGGCAGGACGCCTCGCTGCATCTGAATCTTATGATTTTACTCAAAGGGATGAAAAAAGAATGCAAAATAACGAACCCGCAACCCCAGTCGACTCAAGTCTGGGTTACACATTCCAGAACGATTTTTTGGCACTCACGCAGGCTTTTTCTTTGCCTGAAATAGATTACACCGATATTTCCCAGCGGGAACAGTTGGCGGCGGCTATTAAACGTTGGCCGTTATTAGCTGAGTTTGCCCAACAACGATAAGGAAGCCATTGATGGCTGTACTAGGATTACAGGGCGTCCGTGGTGGGGTGGGTACAACTTCCGTTACCGCGGCGCTGGCGTGGTCATTGCAGGTATTAGGTGAATCGGTACTGGTCATTGATGCCTGTTCCGATAATTTGCTGCGCATGTCATTCAATGTCGACTTTACGCATGCAAACGGCTGGGGACGTGCGCTTCTGGACGATAAAGACTGGCGGGATGCGGGTTTGCGTTATACCTCCCAGCTCGATTTGCTTCCCTTTGGTCAATTGACCGAAACCGAGCGCGGGAATGAAGCCGCGTACCAGCGCCTGTTCTCTCGCTTCATCACCGCATTGCAGAGCCTGAAAGAGAGCGGGCACTACCAGTGGATCCTGCTGGACCTGCCGCACGGTGCCGCGTCGTTGACCCGCCAGCTGCTGGCGCAGTGCGACCATGTGCTCTCCATCGCGAACGTAGATGCGAATTGTCATATCCGTCTGCATCAGCAGCCGATGCCTGCCAATGCCCATATTCTGATCAACGATCTGCGCATTGGCAGCCAGATCCAGGACGATCTCTACCAGGTCTGGCTCCAGAGTCAGCGCCGCCTGTTGCCGATGGTGATCCATCGTGACGAAGCGATGGCGGAGTGCCTCGCGTCCAAACAACCCCTCGGGGAGTACCGTAGCGATTCACTGGCGGCGGAAGAGATCCTGACGCTGGCCAACTGGTGTCTGCTGCACTTTGCTAAACGGCCGGAGCCTGCCGGGAGTTCAGTATGAGCCGCCTGACTAACTGGCTGCTCATTCCGCCGGTCAGTTCGCGCTTAAGTGAACGCTACCGCCATTACCGTCATCACGGCGCCTCGTCGCTGAGCGCAGCGCTGGGCTGTTTGTGGATGATTCTGGCGTGGATGTTCATCCCCCTCGAGCATCCCCGCTGGCAACGCATTCGCGCGCGCCACGGTGAACTCTATCCGCATATCAACCCTGACAAGCCGCGTCCGCTGGATCCCGCGCGCTACGCTATTCAGTCCATCTGGCTACTGACGACCTCAACGGGCGCGGAGAAAAAAACGTCCCGCTGGCGCAGCTTCGATCGTGTGCAGAACCTGCGTGAACACTACCACCAGTGGCTTGACCGGCTACCCGACCGGGTGGGCGACAAAACGGGTCATTTAGATAACCAAAAAGAGCTCGGGCACCTACACCCGGGCTTGCGGCGTTTTATTCTCGGCGTGGTTGTGGTGTTCTCGCTGATTCTTGCGCTGGTCTGTATTACCCAGCCCTTCAACCCGCTGGCGCAGTTCACCTTCCTGATCCTGCTGTGGGGCGTGGCGCTGCTGGTGCGGCGCATACCAGGGCGTTTTTCTGCCCTGATGCTGATTGTGCTATCGCTGACCGTTTCCTGCCGCTACATCTGGTGGCGATATACCTCAACGCTGAACTGGGACGATCCGGTCAGCCTGGTGTGCGGCTTAGTCCTGCTGTTTGCTGAGACTTACGCCTGGATCGTGCTGGTGCTGGGTTACTTCCAGGTTATCTGGCCGCTGAATCGACAGCCGGTGCCGCTGCCAAAAGACACGACCCAGTGGCCTACGGTGGACCTCTTCGTGCCGACCTACAACGAAGACCTGTCGGTGGTAAAAAACACCATTTACGCCGCGCTGGGTATCGACTGGCCGAAGGATAAAATCAAAATCTGGATCCTCGATGACGGTGGCCGCGCCGAGTTCCGCCAGTTCGCGGACGAAGTGGGGGTAGAGTACATCGCCCGTACCACGCATGAACACGCGAAAGCCGGTAACATCAACAATGCGCTGAAATATGCCAAAGGGGAGTTCGTCTCTATTTTCGACTGCGACCACGTGCCAACGCGCTCGTTCCTGCAAATGACCATGGGCTGGTTCCTGAAGGAGAAAGAGCTTGCGATGATGCAGACGCCGCACCACTTCTTCTCACCGGACCCGTTTGAACGTAACCTCGGTCGTTTTCGTAAAACCCCGAACGAGGGCACGCTGTTCTATGGCCTGGTGCAGGACGGGAACGACATGTGGGACGCCACGTTCTTCTGCGGCTCCTGTGCGGTGATCCGCCGGAAACCGCTGGATGAAATTGGCGGGATCGCCGTCGAGACGGTCACGGAAGATGCGCACACCTCGCTGCGTCTGCACCGTCTTGGCTATACCTCGGCCTACATGCGTATTCCTCAGGCGGCGGGGTTGGCCACGGAATCCCTGTCGGCGCACATCGGCCAGCGTATTCGCTGGGCCCGCGGCATGGTGCAAATTTTCAGGCTCGATAACCCGCTGATGGGTAAAGGGCTGAAGCTGGCGCAACGGCTGTGCTACGTCAACGCCATGTTCCACTTCCTGTCGGGTATTCCACGGCTTATCTTTCTCACAGCGCCGCTGGCGTTCCTGCTCCTTCACGCTTACATCATCTATGCGCCTGCGCTGATGATTGCCCTGTTCGTTCTGCCGCACATGATCCACGCCAGCCTGACGAACTCGAAGATTCAGGGGAAATATCGGCACTCCTTCTGGAGTGAAATTTACGAAACGGTGCTGGCCTGGTACATCGCGCCGCCAACCATGGTGGCGCTGATTAACCCGCATAAAGGGAAATTCAACGTCACCGCGAAGGGCGGGCTGGTGGAAGAGGAGTATGTCGACTGGGTGATCTCCCGGCCCTATATCTTCCTGGTGCTGCTGAATATTGTGGGCGTGATTGTTGGGATCTGGCGCTACTTCTACGGCCCGGAAAACGAAATTCTGACGGTCTTCGTGAGTATGGCGTGGGTGTTTTATAACCTGATTATCCTCGGTGGCGCGGTGGCGGTATCGGTGGAGAGCAAGCAGGTTCGCCGCGCGCATCGCGTCGAAATCAGCATGCCAGCGGCCATTGCCCGCGACGATGGACATCTCTTCTCCTGTACCGTACATGACTTTTCGGATGGCGGTCTGGGTATCAAGATCAACGGTCAGGCGAAGGTGCTGGAGGGGCAGAAGGTCAACCTACTGCTTAAGCGCGGCCAGCAGGAGTATGTCTTCCCGACGCAGGTGGTGCGTGTGAAAGGAAATGAAGTGGGTCTGCAACTGATGCCGCTGACCAAAAAACAACACATTGATTTTGTGCAGTGTACGTTTGCCCGCGCGGATACGTGGGCTCTCTGGCAGGACAGCTTCCCTGAGGATAAGCCTCTGGAAAGCCTGCTGGATATTCTTAAGCTGGGGTTCCGTGGCTATCGTCACCTTGCAGAATTTGCCCCGTCGTCGGTGAAATTAATTTTCCGGTCACTTACTTCACTGGTTTCCTGGGTCGTGTCGTTCATTCCGCGTCGACCTGAGCGAGATGAAGCGAAGCAGGCGGACCCGGTTATGGCTCAACAATGATGATAACGCGATGAAAACAAAACTTTCCTGGTTATGTGCAGTGGCAATGGGGATGAGTGCGCTCCCTGCAACAGTGGCTAACGCGGCGCCTGATAACGCAGCGACCACGCCCGCGCCAACGGTGCCTGTCGTCGCGCAAGCGACCGATCCGGTTGTGACGGCCGCGCCGGGGCAGACGGAGAACGTTGTCCCGAATCAGCCGACGACGGGGAATACGCTGCCCGGCGACAACCCGGTGGTTGGGCAGGTCATGCCTGGCGTGCCGGGAGCCAGTGCGCCGGTGGTTGCCGAAAATACGCCGTCGCGTGACGTTAAGCTGACGTTTGCCCAGATCGCGCCTCCTCCGGGCAGTATGGTTCTGCGCGGCATCAACCCAAATGGCGGTATCGAATTCGGTATGCGCAGTGATGAAGTCGTGTCGAAAGCGGTGCTCAACCTGGAATACACCCCATCGCCGTCGCTGCTGCCGGTGCAGTCCCAGCTTAAGGTCTATCTGAATGACGAGCTAATGGACGTCCTGCCCGTCACCAAAGAGCAACTGGGTAAGAAAACCCTGGCTCAGGTGCCGATTAACCCGCTGTTTATCACCGACTTTAACCGCGTGCGTCTGGAGTTTGTCGGCCACTACCGCGATGTCTGTGAAAACCCGGCCAGCAGCACCCTGTGGCTGGATGTCGGGCGTAACTCTTCGCTTCAGATGACCTATCAGCCGCTGGCGTTGAAAAACGATCTCTCCGCCTTCCCGGTGCCGTTCTTCGACCCGCGTGATAACCGTCCGCTGAATCTGCCGATGGTCTTTGCCGGCTCGCCGGATGTGACCGAACAGCTGGCGGCCTCTATCGTGGCATCCTGGTTTGGTTCCCGCTCCGGCTGGCGTGGTCAAAGTTTCCCGGTCATGTACGACAAAATGCCAGACAAAAACGCGATTGTGTTTGCCACCAACGCCAAACGCCCGGCATTCCTGCGTGACCATCCGGAGGTGAAAGCACCCACCATCGAGATGATCAGCCATCCGGACAATCCGTACGTGAAGCTGCTGGTGATCTTCGGCCGTGATGACAAAGATCTGGTGCAGGCGGCGAAGGGCATTGCGCAGGGAAATATCCTGTTCCGCGGTAACAGCGTTGTGGTGGATGAGGTGAAACCGCTGCTGGCGCGTAAGCCTTATGATGCGCCGAACTGGGTACGTACCGACCGGGCAATCACCTTTGGCGAGCTGAAAACCTATGAAGAGCAATTGCAGTCAACCGGGCTTGAACCTTCTCCTGTCAGCCTGTCGCTGAACCTGCCGCCGGATCTCTATCTGCTGCGCACCAACGGCATTGATATCAACCTGAACTACCGTTACACCGCGCCGGCAACCAAAGACAGCTCGCGCATGGATATCAGCCTCAACAACCAGTTCCTGCAATCGTTCAGCCTGACCAGCAGCCAGGAGACAAACCGGTTGATGCTTCGTCTGCCTGTATTGCAGGGGCTGCTGGATGGCAAAACCGATGTGTCGATCCCGGCGCTGAAGCTCGGTGCGGTGAACCAGCTGCGGTTTAACTTCCAGTATATGAACCCCATGCCGGGTGGATCGGTGGAAAACTGTATTACCTTCCAGCCGGTGCAAAACCACGTGGTGATTGGCGATGATTCCACGATCGACTTCTCGAAGTATTACCACTTTATCGCGATGCCGGATCTGCGTGCCTTTGCTAACGCCAGCTTCCCGTTCAGCCGCATGGCTGATCTCTCTGAATCGATTGTCGTGATGCCAAAAGCGGCCAACGAAGGTCAGGTTGCCACGCTGCTGGACACCATGGGCACCGTTGGGGCGCAAACCGGCTTGCCGGCTATCAACGTGACGGTGACGGATGACGGTAGTCAGATCCAGAACAAAGATGCCGATATCATGGTCATCGGCAACATTCCGGACAAGCTGAAAGACGAGAAGCGCGTCGATCTGCTGGTGCAGGCGGCTCAGTCATGGGTCAACACGCCGCTGCGTCAGACCGAGTTCCCGAGCATCATGCCGGACAGCGGCGATCGTCAGGCCAATATCAGGACAACCGTAAGTTCAACGGGTCCGATGGCCGCGATTGTCGGCTTCCAGTCGCCGTATAACGACCAGCGCAGCGTTATCGCCCTGCTGGCGGACAGCCCACGCGGCTATGAGCTGCTCAACACGGCCATGAACGACAGCGGTAAACGGGCAGCAATGTTTGGTTCCGTCTCGGTGATCCGTGAGTCGGGGGTAAACAGCCTGCGCGTGGGGGATGTCTACTACGTCGGTCATCTGCCGTGGTTCGAACGCCTGTGGTACGCCCTGTCTAACCACCCGGTGCTGCTGGCCGTGCTGGCTGCGCTCAGCGTCGTATTGCTGGCGTGGGTACTGTGGCGTCTGCTGCGAATCATCAGCCGTCGTCGTCTTAACCCGGACCATGAGTAAGCGGTGATGAAAATCTTTCGCGGGTGTGTAGTCGCAGCGTTGATGCTGGCGGCGGCGAATCTTCACGCTGCCTGTCGCTGGCCTGCCTGGGAGACGTTCAAGCAGGATTATATGAGCGAAAGTGGGCGGGTCATTGATCCCAGTGACGCGCGCAAAATCACCACCTCCGAAGGGCAAAGCTACGGGCTGTTCTTTGCCCTCGCGGCAAACGATCGCAAGGCGTTCGATCTGCTGCTGGCATGGACGCGCGATAACCTTGCCGAGGGAGATTTAGCCCAACATCTCCCGGCCTGGCTGTGGGGAAAAAAGGACGACGAAACCTGGGCGGTTATCGACCCTAACTCCGCGTCTGATGCCGATATCTGGATTGCCTGGTCGCTGCTGGAAGCCGGGCGGCTGTGGAAAAATCCCGATTACACGCGCACGGGTAAGGCGCTGTTGACGCGCATTGCCAGTGAGGAAGTGGTGAAGGTGCCGGGGCTGGGTTCTATGCTGCTGCCGGGTAAAGTCGGTTTTGCCGAAGAGAATGTCTGGCGCTTTAACCCCAGCTACCTGCCGCCGCAGCTTGCGAGCTATTTCACCCGTTTTGGCGCGCCGTGGACGACGCTCCGTGAAACTAACCTGCGTCTGCTGCTGGAGACCGCGCCTAAAGGATTTTCCCCGAACTGGGTGAAATACCAGAAAAAGGGCGGCTGGCAGCTGTCGCAGGATGCATCCCTGATCGGCAGCTACGATGCGATTCGCGTCTATCTGTGGGTAGGGATGATGAACGATAACGATCCGCAGAAAGCCCGGCTACTGGCGCGTTTCAAGCCCATGGCGACCACCACGATCAAACAAGGCTTGCCGCCGGAGAAAGTGGATGTAGCAACCGGGAAACGCACCGGAGATGGGCCGGTAGGGTTTTCTGCCTCTCTCCTTCCGTTTTTACAAAACCGGGACGCGCAGGCGGTGCAACGCCAGCACGTCGCCGATCGTTTTCCCGATAACAATGCTTATTACAGCTACGTTCTGACCCTCTTTGGACAAGGGTGGGATCAGCATCGTTTTCGTTTCACCGTGCAAGGTGAATTACTACCGGATTGGGGCCAGGAATGCGCACGTTCACACTGAATCTACTCACCTTATCGCTTGGCCTGGCGCTAATGCCCCTGGCCCAGGCCGCCAACTCCCCGCAGCAGAGACAGCTGCTGGAACAGGTCCGTCTGGGGGAATCCACCCAGCGTGAGGATTTAGTGCGCCAGTCGCTCTATCGCCTTGAGCTGATCGACCCCAACAACCCGGACGTGATTGCCGCGCGCTTCCGCTACCTGTTACGACAGGGCGATACGGCGGGCGCGCAAAAAGAGCTGGATCGCCTGAAAGGAATGGCACCCGATTCCAGTGCCTACCAGTCCTCCCGTACTACCATGCTGCTCTCCACGCCGGATGGTCGCCAGGCCCTCCAGCAGGCTCGCCTGCTTGCCACCACCGGGCACACGCAGGAAGCCATTGCTGCGTATGACAAACTGTTTGACGGTAAGCCGCCCAGCGGCGACATCGCGACGGAGTACTGGAACGTGGTGGCGAAAGAGCCAGCCCGCCGCAACCTGGCCATTAATCAGCTTAAGAAAATAAACGCCAGCAGTCCGGGCAACGTCCCGCTACAGTCCTCGCTGGCACAGCTTCTGTTCCAGAGCGGACGGCGTGATGAAGGGTTCGCGGTGTTGCAGGAGATGGCCAAATCGAATAATGGCCGCAGTCAGGCGTCGGACATGTGGTACCAGCAGATCAAAGATCAGCCGGTCAGCAGCGCCAGCGTCACCGCGCTGCAACAATACCTGAGCGTATTCAGCGATGGCGATAACGTGACGGCGGCGCGCACCCAGCTTGAAGCACAGCAAAAACAGCTCGCCGATCCGGCGTTCCGCGCCAAAGCCGAAGGGTTAGCCGCAGTGGATGCCGGGCAGGGCAGTAAAGCGGTAACGGAGTTGCAAAAAGCAGTCAGCGCCAACCACGCTGACAGTGAAGCTGTAGGCGCGCTGGGGCAGGCCTATTCTCAGAAAGGCGATCGCGCGCGTGCGGTTGCGCAGTTTGAAAAGGCGATCGCCCTCGATCCGCAGAGCGATAACCGGGGCAAATGGGACAGCCTGCTGAAGGTCAACCGATACTGGCTGCTGATCCAGCAGGGGGATAACGCCCTGAAAGCCAATAATACGACCCAGGCCGAACGCTATTACCAGCAGGCGCGCAATATCGACAATACTGACAGCTACGCGGTTCTGGGGCTCGGTGATGCGGCGGCGGCGCGCAAAGATAACGACGCGGCCGAGCGCTATTACCGCCAGGCGTTGCGGATGGACAGCGGCAACAGCAACGCGGTGCGTGGTCTCGCCAATATTTATCGCGCGCAGTCTCCGGAGAAGGCGACGCAGTTTATTCAGTCGCTCTCTGCCAGCCAGCGCCGCAGCATTGATGATATTGAACGTAGCCTGACGAACGAGCAGCTGTCAGCCCAGGCTGAACAGCTGGAAAGCGAGGGGAAATATGCGCAGGCCGCAGAAATTCAGCGCCGACGCCTTGCGCTTTCCCCGGGCGACGTGTGGATCACCTACCGACTGTCACGCGATCTGTATAGCGCGGGTCAGCGCAGCCAGGCGGATAACCTGATGCGTCAGCTGGCAAGTCAGAAACCGGGCGATCCGGATCAGGTTTACGCCAGCGGGCTGTACCTGTCCGGTAACGATCAGGACCGGGCGGCGCTGGCGCATCTGAACACGCTGCCGCGCGACAAGTGGAACGGCAACATTCAGGCGCTGGCGGACCGCCTGCAAAGTAACCAGGTGCTGGAAACCGCCAACCGCCTGCGCGACAGTGGAAAAGAGCAGGAGGCGGAAACGTTGCTTCGCCAGCAGCCTCCGTCCACCCGTATCGACCTGACGCTGGCGGACTGGGCTGAACAGCGGGGCGATCATGAGGCCGCGAAAACCGCCTACAACACTATTCTGCAACGCGAACCGCAGAACGAAGACGCGATCCTCGGCCTGACCGAGGTCTCTTTTGCCCAGGGCAACAAGGACGCGGCGCGCGCGGCGCTGGCGAAACTGCCCGCGGCACAGAACGGCGAACCGCTCTCCATCAATATGCAGCGCCGGCTTGCCATGGCGCAGGCCGGACTGGGTGATCCTGCCGCGGCAGAAAAGACCTTCAACGCCATTCTTCCGCAGGCCAAATCGCAGCCGCCTTCGATGGAAAGTGCGCTGGTGATGCGCGATGCCGCCCGTTTTCAGGCACAAAATGGTCAGCCTCAGCAGGCGCTGGACACCTGGAAAGATGCGATGGTCTCATCGGGCATCACAACGACCCGTCCGACCGATAACGACAGCTTTACGCGACTCACGCGTAACGATGAGAAAGATGACTGGCTGAAGCGCGGCGTGCGCAGTGATGCAGGCGATCTTTATCGTCAGCAGGATCTGAACGTCACGCTGCAACACGACTACTGGGGCTCCAGCGGCACGGGAGGCTATTCCGACCTGAAAGCGCACACCACCATGCTCCAGGTTGATGCGCCGCTGTCGGATGGACGTATGTTCTTCCGTAGCGATCTGGTCAATATGAACGCCGGTTCCTTTGACACCGATAACGGAACTTACGATCCGACATGGGGTACCTGTGCCGAAACGCCATGTCACGGCAGCACGAACCAGTCGGCCAACGGCGCCAGCGTGGCCGTCGGCTGGCAGAACAAAACCTGGGCGTGGGATATCGGTACAACGCCGATGGGCTTCGACGTGGTCGATGTGGTGGGCAGCCTGAGCTACAGCAACGATTTAGGGCCGATTGGCTACACCCTGAACGCCCATCGCCGTCCGATTTCCAGCTCGGTGCTGGCCTTCGCCGGGCAAAAAGATCCCAATACCGACACCACCTGGGGCGGCGTGCGTGCCACCGGTGGCGGCGTGAGCATGAGCTACGACAAAGGCGAAGCTAACGGTATCTGGTCAAGCCTGAGTGCCGACAGCCTCACCGGAAAGAATGTCGAAGATAACTGGCGCGTCCGCTGGATGACCGGCTATTACTACAAGCTCATCAATCAGAACAACGAACGCCTGACGGTGGGCGTGTCCAACATGCTCTGGCATTACGATAAGGATTTAAGTGGCTATTCGCTGGGCCAGGGCGGTTACTACAGTCCCCAGGAGTATGTGTCGTTCGCCTTACCGGTGAACTGGCGTAAACGCACAGAGAACTGGTCATGGGAGCTGGGCGGCTCCGTCTCCTGGTCTCATTCAAAAACAAAAGATGTGATGCGTTATCCGTTACAGGGGCTGATCCCGGACAATGAGCCAGGCCGTTATACCGATAAAGGTGTGATGGAAACCGGAAGTAGCTCGTCAGGCACGGGTTATACCGCAAGGGCGATTGTTGAACGCCGCGTGACGTCCAACTGGTTTGTCGGTCTGGGCGTCGATATTCAGGAAGCAAAAGACTATACCCCGAGCCATGCGCTGCTCTACGTTCGGTATTCTGCCGCGGGCTGGCAGGGTGATATGGACTTACCACCGGAACCGCTGGTGCCTTATGCAGACTGGTGATCGGATTTTTACTTAATCTAATTGTAAGTCTCTCTTAAAAGTGCAGCTATCGGGTATACTCGGACGCACCAGGTTTACACCCTGGTGCGCCCTGCGCTTCGAGTTTTGTGGAGAGTCATTTTGCGTGTCAGCCGTTCCTTAACGATCAAACAGATGGCGATGGTGTCTGCCGTCACAATGCTGTTTGTCTTCATCTTCTGCGTCATTTTGCTGTTTCACTCCGTACAGCAGAATCGCTACAACACGGCTTCGCAACTGGAAAGTATTGCCCGCTCGGTGCGGGAACCCCTGTCAGCCTCGATCCTGAAAGGGGATATCCCCGAGGCGGAATCCATCCTGAAGCGCATTCAGCCCGCCGGTATCGTGAGCCGCGCGGATGTTGTACTGCCGAACCAGTTCCAGGCGCTGCGGATGAGCTTTATCCCGGAGCGTTCCGTCCCGATGATGGTGATGCGCCTGTTTGAACTGCCGGTGCAAATTTCCCTGCCTCTCTACTCCCTGGAAAGACCGGCTAACCCGCAACCGCTGGCCTACCTGGTGCTACAGGCCGACTCGTACCGCATGTATAAATTCGTCATGAGTTGGGTTGCTACATTAGTGACCACTTACTTACTTTTGACATTAATGCTGAGCGTGGCGCTGACGTGGTGTATCAACCGGTTAATTGTGCATCCGTTGCGCCGCATAGCCCGGGAGCTGAACGACCTCTCTCCACAGGAGCACATGGGGCATCAGCTTCCGTTGCCGCGCCTGCATCACGATGATGAAATTGGCATGCTGGTCCGCAGTTACAATATCAACCAGCAGCGTGTCCTGCGTCAGCAGGAAGAGCTCAGTAGCAACGCCACCCGTTTTCCGGTATCTGATCTGCCAAACAAAGCGTTTTTAATGGCCTTGCTGGAGCAGACCGTCGCCCGCCAGCAGACCACCGCGCTGATGGTGATTGCCTGCGAAACCTTGCAGGACACGGCGGGCGTGCTGAAAGAGAGCCAGCGCGAAATGCTGTTACTGACGCTGGTGGAAAAGGTGAAATCCGTTCTGGCGCCGCGCATGGTGCTCACCCAGGTCAGCGGCTATGACCTGGTGGTGATCGCGAACGGTGTTAAAGAGCCGTGGCACGCCATTACGCTAGGTCAGCAAGTACTCACTGTCATTAATGAGCGGCTGCCCATTCAGGGTATCCAGCTTCGCCCGAGCGCCAGCATCGGTATTGCGATGTACTCCGGGGGGCTGACCGCCGAGCAGCTTTATCGTCGGGCTTTCTCGGCCGCGTTCACCGCGCGCCGGAAAGGGAAAAACCAGATCCAGTTCTTTGATCCGGAGCAGATGGAAAAAGCCCAGCAGCGCCTGACGGAAGAGAGCGACATTCTGACGGCGATGGACAATCGCCAGTTTGCGCTCTGGCTACAGCCGCAGGTCAATTTGCGCACGGGTGAAGTGACCAGCGCCGAAGCGTTGCTGCGTATGCAACAGCCGGACGGCACGTGGGAGCTGCCTGAAGGGATGATCGAACGTATCGAGTCCTGCGGCCTGATGGTCACCGTCGGCTACTGGGTGCTGGAAGAGTCTTGCCGCCAGCTTGCGGCCTGGCAACAACGGGGCATCACGCTGCCGCTGTCGGTGAATCTCTCTGCGCTACAGCTGATGCACCCGACCATGGTGCCGGAGATGCTTGAGTTGATCCATCGCTACCGCATCCAGCCCCACACGTTGATCCTGGAAGTCACCGAGAGCCGTTGTATCGATAATCCTGACGACGCTGTCGCCATCCTGAAACCGCTGCGTAATGCCGGGATCCGCATTGCGCTGGACGATTTCGGTATGGGGTATTCCGGCCTGCGTCAGCTCCAGCACATGAAAACGTTGCCGGTGGACGTCCTGAAAATCGACAAAACCTTTGTGGATGGGCTGCCTGAGGATTGCAGCCTGGTGCAGGCCATTATTCAGATGGCGCACAGCCTGAATCTGCACGTCATTGCCGAGGGTATTGAGACCGACGCCCAGCGTGAGTGGCTGGCTGCGGCGGGCGTAGAGAGCGGACAGGGCTTCCTGTTTGATCGCGCCGTACCGACGGATATCTTTGAGCAACGCTATCTCGCCGACGCTGGCAATAACGCAAAAGTGTAATTTTGTTGCTGGCTTGTGCGAGCCAGCTCAAAGTTCTTAACATTTGTGTTTCAAATTTGAACCCCGTTTATTTCTGTCCTGTTATGTGGGTGTTATTTTAAAGCCGCAGGTTAACCATAACCTTACAAAGCCTGTAGTTTTTCTTTCCAGGGACACCCTATGAAAACCTCACTCTTCAAAAGTCTTTACTTCCAGGTCCTGACAGCCATCGCCATCGGTATTCTGCTCGGTCACTACTACCCGGAGCTGGGCGCGCAGATGAAACCGCTTGGCGACGCGTTCGTTAAGCTCATCAAAATGATCATCGCGCCGGTCATTTTCTGTACCGTGGTGACCGGTATCGCTGGCATGGAAAGCATGAAGGCGGTCGGGCGTACGGGGGCGGTTGCCCTGCTGTACTTCGAGATTGTCAGTACCATCGCGCTGATTATCGGCCTGATTATTGTCAACGTGGTACAGCCTGGCGCGGGCATGAACGTTGACCCGGCCACGCTGGATGCGAAAGCGGTGGCGGTTTACGCTGAACAGGCGAAAGATCAGGGGATTGTTGCCTTCCTGCTGGACGTGATCCCGAGCAGCGTGATTGGCGCGTTCGCCAGCGGAAACATCCTCCAGGTACTGCTGTTTGCCGTGCTGTTTGGCTTTGCCCTGCACCGTCTTGGCAGCAAAGGCCAGCTGATTTTTAACGTCATTGAAAGCTTCTCGCAGGTTATCTTCGGCATCATCAACATGATTATGCGTCTGGCCCCGATTGGCGCCTTTGGCGCGATGGCCTTCACCATCGGGAAATACGGCGTCGGCACGCTGGTACAGCTGGGCCAGCTGATCGTCTGCTTCTACATCACCTGTATTCTGTTTGTGGTGGTGGTGCTCGGCTCCATCGCCCGTGCGACCGGCTTCAGCATCTTCAAATTTATCCGTTACATTCGTGAAGAGCTGCTGATTGTCCTCGGCACATCCTCTTCGGAGTCCGCGCTGCCGCGTATGCTCGATAAAATGGAAAAGCTGGGCTGCCGTAAGTCAGTGGTGGGGCTGGTTATTCCTACGGGCTACTCTTTTAACCTGGATGGCACCTCGATATACCTGACGATGGCGGCGGTCTTTATTGCCCAGGCCACTAACAGCCACATGGATATCTTCCATCAGATTACGCTGCTGGTGGTGCTTCTGCTCTCTTCAAAAGGGGCGGCGGGCGTAACGGGCAGCGGATTTATCGTGCTGGCGGCCACCATTTCGGCGGTGGGCCATCTGCCGGTGGCGGGCCTGGCCCTGATCCTCGGTATTGACCGCTTTATGTCTGAAGCCCGTGCGTTAACCAACCTGGTCGGCAATGGCGTGGCGACGATTGTGGTGGCGAAGTGGGTGAAAGAGCTGGATCACAAGAAGCTTAACGATACGCTGAATAACCGCACATCTGAGGACAAAACCCCCGGTTTATCCTCTTAATCCCTCATAAATGCCCGTATTCCCTTGTGGGGATGCGGGCACCTGCGCATAATAACCGTTCATACCTGTCATAATTCGACAAGATTTTTTTTGGGTATATTTCACTTCCGCCCGTGACGTTTAGCTGAACACGCTGTCTAATCGGAAGGTTTTCATCGTCATCTTTGAGTGCTCACGTCGCGAGACACTCTCTTTAACCAGGAATGTTGATCAGGGGTTCACATGCAGGGCACAAAAATTCGACTCTTAACCGGCGGTTTGCTGATGATGGCAGCAGCCAGTTATGTGCAGGCAGATGCGCTCCAGCCAGACCCGGCCTGGCAACAGGGAACACTGGCGAACGGTTTCCAGTGGCAGGTATTATCCACTCCGCAACGTCCGAGCGATCGCATTGAAATCCGTCTTTCTGTGAATACCGGCTCCCTCACTGAAAGCACCCAGCAGACCGGCTTAAGCCACTTTATTCCTCGACTGGCGCTCACCCAGAGCGGCAGTTTGCAGGCGGTTCAGGTGCGTTCTTTATGGCAACAGGCCATCGATCCGAAACGCCCGCTGCCCCCGGCTGTGGTCTCCTATGACTACACCATGTTTAACCTGAGCCTGCCCAACAACCGTAACGATCTGCTTAAAGAAGCGCTTACCTATCTATCCGATGCCACCGGCAAACTGGCGATTACGCCTGAGACCGTAAACTATGCGTTGAGCAACAGCGACATGGTGGCGACCTGGCCGACGGATACCAAAGAAGGCTGGTGGCGCTACCGCCTGAAAGGGTCCACTCTGCTTGGCCACGACCCGGCAGAACCGCTGAAACAGCCGGTGGATGCAGAGCAGGTGAAATCTTTCTACCAGCAGTGGTACACCCCGGATGCCATGACCCTCATTGTAGTGGGCAACGTGGACAGCCGTGCGGTGATAGAGCAGATCAACAAAGCCTTTGGCGATCTGAAAGGGAAGCGTGAAACGCCTGCCCCTGTTCCTACCTTGTCCCCGCTGCGTCCTGAGACGGTCAGCATCATGACGGATACCGTGCGTCAGGATCGTCTTTCAATGATGTGGGATACGGCCTGGCAGCCGATCCGCGAGTCTTCTGCGCTGCTGCGTTACTGGCGTGCGGATCTCGCGCGTGAAGCGCTGTTCTGGCACGTTCAGCAGACGCTCAGCAAAAACAACGTGAAAGATATTGGCCTGGGCTTTGACTGCCGTGTGCTGTTCCAGCGCGCCCAGTGCGCCATTAACGTGGAATCGCCGGGCGATAAGCTCAATGCCAATCTCGGCGTGGTGGCGAAAGAGCTGGCTAAAGTGCGTAAAGAGGGCCTGTCTGAAGAGGAGTTTAACGCGCTGGTGGCGCAGAAATCCCTTGAATTGCAGAAACTGTTCGCCACCTATGCCCGCGCCGATACCGATATCTTAATCAGCCAGCGCATTCGCTCCTTGCAGAATCAGGTGGTGGATATCGCGCCGGAGCAGTATCAGAAACTGCGTCAGGACTTCCTGAACGGTCTGACCGTGGAGATGCTGAATCAGGATCTGCGCCAGCAGTTGTCGCAGGATATGGCGTTGATTCTGTTACAGCCGAAAGGTGAGCCGGAATATGATATGAAAGAGTTGAAGGCCACCTGGAACGCCATCATGGCGACGGCGCCGCAGCCAGCGCAAACGGCAGCCGATGATTTACATCAGGATGCGAGCGATATTCCGCAGGGCCAGTAAGCCCTGCGTCCCCTCTCCCTGTGGGAGAGGGTTAGGGTGAGGGCATCAGCCCGCCCAGTCCTTAAGCAGGCATTGCCTCGCGCGGAATAATCGCTCCGCGATACTGAATCACCGTGCTGGCCGTTAAATGACCGCGCTGCGCCGCCGCTTCCGGCGTACCTCCCGTCAGACGTACCGCCAGATACCCCGCGCTGAAAGAATCTCCCGCCGCAGTGGTATCGATCACTTTCTCTTTCGCCAGCTTCACCGCCGGGACCTCTGTCACGGCTTCACCTGCAACCGCCACCAGGCAAGACTCCGCCCCGCGCTTGATCACCACTTCGCTGACCCCGGCAGCCTGCGTCCGGGCGATGACCTCATCAACCGGTTTTTCGCCCCACAGAGCATCTTCATCATCCAGCGTCAGGAAGGCGATATCGGTGCATTCGAGCATCTGCTGGTAGACCTGCTGCGTCTCTTCGCGGCTGGCCCACAAACGTGGACGGTAGTTGTTATCGAAAATCACCTTACCGCCATTGGCACGGCATTCGCGCAGCAGTGACAGCAGCTTTTCACGGCTCTCCTGGCTCAGGATCGCCAGGCTGATCCCGCTCAGGTAGAGATAATCGAAGGTCGCCAGTTCTTCGCAAATGGCAGCGGCGGCCTCGCTTTCCAGCCAGAATTTGGCGGCCGCTTCATTACGCCAGTAATAGAAGGTGCGCTCGCCGGTGCTGTCGGTTTCGATGTAGTACAAACCCGGCAGGCGGTTTTCCATTCGCTGGATCAGCGAGGTCCCAACGTTTTCACCCTGCCAGGCTTCCAGCATCTGCTGGCTGAAGCTGTCCGTTCCCAGCGCGGTAACGTAGCTCACGCTCAGCGCGTCGGGGGAGACCTGACGGGCAATGTAAACGGAGGTGTTCAATGTATCGCCACCAAAACCGCGGCTGACTTCCGCGCCTTTCTGGGACAGCTCAATCATGCATTCGCCAATCACGGCAATTTTTTTAGACATAGTCGTGGACCTGAACAAAGTAATTAAGGGTAGTGTGCGCTGTGTGTTTTTTATGGTCAACTATATTAAAACGACGTTCCATTATTTTTTTTGAGCCAGCGCGTATTCCGGCATATTTCTGTCATCTTAATTTCATTTTCCCGGTGAATTGAACATAAAGTTCTCACCTGGCGGGCCGATAACTCAGTGACGAGTCCAGAAAGGCTATCCCATACAACAGGACATCCGAAATGAAGTCAGAGCAGGTTATCCAGCGGCTGAGCACTACGCCTGAGGCAAGTATTGAGAACTTGCAGGAGCATCGCTACTGGCTGCAATGTGAGCGAGCGTACACTTATCAGCCCATCTACCGTACCGACGGTCGGTTAATGGCGATTGAGGTGTTAACGGTCGTCACTCATCCATCGAATCCTTCAAAGCGTATTGCACCGGACCGCTATTTTGCGGAGGTTGCCGTGCGTCAGCGTATCGACGTGCTGGAAGAGCAGCTGAGAATGCTGGCGACGAAGCAGGCGTTCTTCGAGCAGCACGGTATTCTGGCGTCGGTGAACGTGGATGGCCCCACCCTGATGGCGTTACGTCAGAATGCGACGTTGCAGGCGCTGATTGCTACCTTGCCGTGGATGCGCTTCGAGCTGGTGGAACATGTTCAGCTGCCGCAGGACTCCTCGTTTGCCTCGATGTGTGAGTTTGGCCCGCTGTGGCTGGATGATTTCGGTACCGGTATGGCCAATTTCTCCGCCCTGAGCGAAGTGCGTTATGACTACATCAAAGTGGCCCGCGATCTGTTTATCATGCTGCGCCAGACGCCGGAGGGACGGAACCTGTTTACGATGCTCCTGCAACTGATGAACCGCTATTGCCAGGGTGTCATTGTGGAAGGCGTAGAAACGCTGGAGGAGTGGCGCGACGTGCAAAATTCCCCGGCAGCGGCGGCACAGGGTTATTTCCTCTCTCGTCCTGTCCCCATGGATACCCTGGAAAAGGTGATAACCAGCCTCTGATCTGCCCGCTTCCCTTTGTCTGAACTATAGTTTTAGAGGCAAGTTCATCAGGAAAGGGGACAACAATGACAAAAACAACCAGGGTGATTTCCTGGACAGCAGGGATTTTCTTGTTGCTGATCGTGGTCTTAATCATCATTATCGCCACGTTTGACTGGAACCGCCTCAAACCGACCATCAACCAGAAAGTCTCAACCGAGCTGAACCGCCCCTTCGCAATACGTGGCGATTTGGGCGTCGTGTGGGAGCGCCAGAAAGAGGAAACTGGCTGGCGGAGCTGGGTGCCCTGGCCGCACGTTCATGCCGACGATATTATTCTCGGTAACCCGCCCGACATCCCCGAAGTAACCATGATCCACCTGCCGCGAGTGGAAGCCACGCTGGCGCCGTTAGCCCTGTTAACCAAAACGGTGTATCTGCCGTGGATCAAACTCCAGCAGCCCGACGCGCGGCTGATTCGCCTGTCAGAGAAAAACAACAACTGGACGTTCGATCTCGCCAGCAGCGGCGATAAAGATCAGAATGCGCAGCCCTCTTCGTGGTCTTTCCGCCTCGACAATATTCTGTTCGATCGGGGGCGGATCGCCATTGACGATAAAGTGAGTAAGGCTGACGTGGAGATCCTCGTCGATCCGCTGGGCAAGCCGCTGCCGTTTAGCGAAGTCACGGGCAGCAAAGCTAAAGGCGATGACAGCAAAGCGGGCGATTACGTCTTTGGCCTGACGGCGAAAGGGCGCTACAACGGCCAGCCGCTCACCGGTAAAGGCAAAATCGGCGGCATGCTGGCGCTCAGGAGCGAGGGCACGCCGTTCCCGGTGCAGGCGGATTTCCGCTCGGGCAATACCCGCGTGGCGTTCGTGGGCACGGTTAACGACCCGATGAACATGGGCGGCGTCGACCTCCAGCTTAAGTTTGCCGGTGATTCGCTGGGGGAACTGTACGATCTCACCGGCGTACTGCTGCCGGATACTCCGCCGTTTGAAACGGACGGGCACCTGGTTGCCAAAATCAACACCGAAAAATCGTCCGTCTTTGACTACCGTGGATTCAACGGCCGCATCGGCGACAGCGATATCCACGGCACGCTGACCTACACCACCGGTAAACCGCGCCCGAAACTGGAGGGGGACGTTGAATCCCGCCAGCTGCGTCTGGCCGATCTTGGTCCGCTGATTGGCGTAGATTCGGGCAAAGGCACGAAGTCTAAAGAGGTTAAAAAGGACGTTCAGCCTGCGGGTAAAGTGCTGCCCTATGACCGCTTCGAAACCGACAAATGGGACGTGATGGATGCGGATGTGCGCTTCAAAGGACGTAAAATCGAGCATGGCAGCACGCTGCCGCTGAGCAACCTCTCGACCCATATCATCCTGAAAAACGCCGACCTGCGCCTGCAACCGCTGAAGTTTGGCATGGCCGGGGGAACCATTTCATCGAATATCCACCTGGAGGGGGATAAAAAGCCGATGCAGGGAAGGGCGGAGATCCAGGCGCGTCGGCTGAAGCTGAAAGAGCTGATGCCGGACGTGGAGCTGATGCAGAAAACCCTCGGTGAGATGAACGGCGACGCGGATATTCGCGGCACGGGTAACTCCGTAGCGGCGCTGCTGGGCAGCGGAAACGGCAACCTGAAACTGCTGATGAACGACGGGCTGGTGAGCCGTAACCTGATGGAGATCCTGGGGCTGAACGTCGGGAACTTTATCATCGGGCAAATCTTCGGTGACGACGAAGTACGCGTTAACTGCGCGGCGGCAAATCTGGATCTGGTCAACGGCGTGGCGCGTCCGCAGATCTTCGCCTTCGACACGGAAAACGCGGTTATCAACGTCACCGGTACCGCCAGCATGGCGTCCGAGCAGCTCGATTTAACCATCGATCCGGAAAGCAAAGGCATTCGTATCATCACCCTGCGCTCGCCGCTGTACGTTCGCGGAACCTTCAAAGATCCGCAGGCGGGCGTGAAGGCTGGGCCGTTGATTGCGCGTGGTGCGGTCGCCGCCGCGCTCGCTACGCTGGTGACCCCTGCGGCGGCGCTGTTGGCGTTGATTTCGCCGTCAGAAGGCGAAGCGAATCAGTGTCGGACGATTTTGTCGCAGATGAAGAAGTAGTCCCGTTTCTCCCTCTCCCTGTGGGCTGAGGGATCCCCACAAAATAATGCCTGCACAGACGGCCCCCTCTCCCTTGAGGGAGAGGGCTGGGGTGAGGGGGAACATACGGCTCTGGTGGTCATTCCGTTCACTTTATGTTCCTTGCTACTCTGTCACGACA
>NZ_QFRV01000065.1:0-26579 GCF_004136805.1 Enterobacter cloacae complex sp. GF14B | reverse complement strand
GTGTTAGGCCTGCCGCCAGCGTTCAATCTGAGCCATGATCAAACTCTTCAATTTAAAAGTTTGATGCTCAATGAATTAAACTTCGTAATGAATTACGTGTTCACTCGTTGAGACTTGGTATTCATTTATCGTCCGAGGACGTTAAGAATCCATGTCACTTTGAGTGCCCACACAGATTGTCTGATAAATTGTTAAAGAGCAGTTGCGACGCGCTTCAGCGCTCTGTCGCGAGGTGGCGTATATTACGCTTTCCTCTTTCAGAGTCAACCCTGATTTTCAGGATTTTTTCTCTTCAACCGACCGGGTTGTTTGTGAAGTGATTCACATCCGCCGTGTCGATGGAGGCGCATTATAGGGATCCCAGTTTTTAGCACAAGTATTTTTTAGATCTTTTTTTCCAACTGATGATTTTCCGTGCTTTTCGCTGAAAACCCACCCGATCCGCTTAAAAATTGACGCATTTTGCCTTGCCTCGATCCAGGAATACGATCAAAGTCTTCTTTAATAGCGCTCATCTGTATCGAGGTAGATATGTTTGCAGTATTACGTCCTTATAAAGATCTGTTCCCCCAAAAAGGCGATCGCGTGATGATCGATGCCAGCAGCGTGGTCATTGGTGATGTTCGCATGGCCGATGATGTCAGCATCTGGCCACTCGTCGCGATCCGGGGCGATGTTAACTATGTTGCAATCGGTGCACGCACCAATATTCAGGACGGCAGCGTGCTGCATGTGACTCATAAGTCATCTTATAACCCTGAGGGCAATCCGCTCATCATTGGGGAAGATGTTACCGTCGGTCATAAAGTAATGCTCCACGGCTGCACAATCGGTAACAGGGTTCTCGTTGGGATGGGATCGATTTTGCTGGATGGCGTCATAGTAGAAGATGACGTAATGATTGGCGCAGGAAGCCTAGTTCCGCAAAACAAACGCCTGGAAAGTGGCTATCTCTATTTAGGCAGTCCGGTAAAACAGATCCGCCCCCTAAAGGAGGCGGAGATCGAAGGATTGAAATACTCAGCGAACAATTACGTTAAATGGAAGAATGACTATCTGGATCAGGATAACCAGACCCAGCCCTGATCGTCTTCCTGCTGTACGCGGATCAAATCGCTGGCTTCCTCTTCCAGATCCCAGCGATTTTCACAAAAGACCGCTAACGGATCTGAACCACCAAAGCGCTGAAGCAACGTCTCCCCTTTAATCGCACAGGTGAGCTGCATTCCATGCACCAGCACCGGGAAACACACCGCTTGCTTGTTTTCATCCCAGATTTCTCTGTCGGGAAAATGAATCGCCTGATTCATGCCATCAGTTCCTGTTTCAGCTTTTCGATCACCGGTTCTACAGCAGGTAACACGCCATGCCAGAGTAGCACCGCATGAGCCGCCTGCCCCACCAGCATGCCCAGACCATCAGCCACATGTTTTGCCCCCTGTTGTTCGCACCAGGTCAGAAATGGCGTTTTCCCTTTTTGATAAAACATGTCATAGGCGTAGATATGGGAATGAACCAGGGATGCAGGAATCGCCGGGATCTCTCCATTAATACCGCTTGAGGTGGCATTAATCACAAGATCAAATTCGTGACCCGCGAGATCCTCAAGTGCTACCGCAGCTACGCTGCCTGTGTGTGCGAACAACGCCGCCAGTTCTTCTGCTCTGGAGAAAGTACGGTTGGTGATTGTCACCGCACAATCCAGCGAAAGAAGAGGAAGCAATACGCCGCGCGACGCGCCACCCGCACCGATCAGCAGGATCCGAAAGCCTGGTTTAATAAACGACAGTCGCTCCAGATCGCTGAGTAAACCTATGCCATCGGTGTTATCGCCCAGAAGGCGACCATCTTCGAGCCGCTTAAGAGTATTGACGGCACCAGCGAGCGACGCACGCTCGGTCAGCTCATCCGCACGCCCGAAAGCCTCTTCTTTAAAAGGCACCGTAACGTTCGCACCTTTACCGCCCGCAACAAAAAAGCTATTTAGCGTCGGTAAAAATGCATCAACAGGCGCAAGAACCCGACCATATGGGTGATCTATCTGCAATTGCTCTGCAAACAGCTGATGGATCAGAGGCGACTTGCTGTGCGCGATCGGGTTACCAAAAACAGCATAGGTTTCCATCACATTATCCCTGGCGAAAACGTTCGCCGGTCAAGGCATCGCGAATTTCTGACGGGTTAAGACGGCCACCGGTTTCACCGACAGCTACCGGGAAATCACTCCCGAACTGCGCCAGAACTTCTTCGGTTGTCCGACAGGGGGGAAGCCCGGTCAGGTTGGCGCTGGTTGAAACCAGAGGTTTACCAAATGCCTGGCATAACTCCACCACCAGCGGATGGTCGGTAACGCGTACCGCAAGTGAATCGAAACGCCCGGTTAACCAGCGCGGCGTTGTCGGTTGTGCAGGAAAAACAAACGTCACGGGACCAGGCCACGCAGAGAAAATGGTTTCCCGCTGTGCAGGCGTCAGCATGGAATCATCAATATAAGGCTTAAGCTGCGCGTAGTTCGCAGCGATCAAAATCAATCCTTTTTCGACAGGCCGTTGTTTTAGCGCCAGCAGACGGTTAACGGCGACTTCGCTGTCAGGATCGCACCCGACCCCGAAAACGGCTTCTGTTGGATAGGCGATGACTTCTTCTTTTTTCAGGATTTCCACCGCCTGCGCGATGGAGCCTGATGGCAGGTTATTATTCACTGATTTGATCCGCCGAAACCGGCTTTCCACATTGTTTACTGGCGCAAAAGCGTTTCAAGCCTTGCGCGGTTTTCTTTTCTATAAGTAACGGATAATCGCAATGAGGGCAGACGCCCGCTACTGGTTTGAAATTGATAACGAACTGGCATTCAGGATAGCGATCGCACGAATGGAAGGTCTTGCCATAACGAGAGCGGCGCTGCACCAATTGACCACGCTGGCACTGAGGGCAGGCAATTGCCGTTTCATCTGGTTTATCAATTTGTTCCGTATGATCACATTCCGGGTAGCGGCTGCATCCGATAAACATCCCGAACCGCCCCTGCCGCAGCGCCAGTTCGCCGCCGCAGAGCGGACAAAGCTGTCCCTCCAGAATTTTGACGATATGTCCGTCCGCCTGGCTCTTCAGGGAACGGACATAATCACATTCCGGATAGTGTGAACAACCGAGAAACGGACCGTGTTTCCCGGACCGAATAACAAGTTCAGCCCCACACTGTGGGCAGGGCTCGTTTTTATGCACCGTGAAGAGTGCTGATTTGGCCATAACAACTCTTGTTGCTGCACATAGAATTAATGCAGCATACCTTCATTCACTTCAAAGAGTAATTCTTCCATTTGCTGATAGGCATTTTCACAGCCTGGAATGTTGAACAGCACCATCAGGATCACCCATTTCAGATCTTCCAGTTCAAATTCAGCAGTATCCAGCGCCATGACGCGCTCTATCACCATCTCTCTCGTTTCGAGGTTTAGCACCTGAATCTGCTCGAGGAATAAAATGAATCCCCGGCAGCTGGCATCCAGCCTTTCACACTCTTCAGCTGTATAGATGCGCACAGACAATGGGTCAGAAGCAAGCTGCATCGGTTCGGCGAGGCCGTCCTGATAATCAGCCAACTTATCCAGCCACATCAACGCATTATAAATATCTTCCCGCTCAAAACCTGCGTCGGTCAGATCCCGTGTTAATTTGTCCTGATCCACCTGCATTTCTGCTTCGTTGTGGATGTAAGTCTCAAACAAATACATCAGTACGTCGAACATGGCATGCCCTCCTTAATCGGACATAGCCGCCGGGTACAGCTGCGATCCACCCTGCTAACTCCAGTTCGAGTAGCTGTGCTACCGTTACTGGCACAGGTTGGCCGGCACGTTCAGCGACAACGTCAACAGGTGTTACCTCATCTCCTACGTTAGCCAGGAGCTTGGGAAATGGCAATGCTACGGCCTCCTGATCCGATGAAATATGTCGCTTTTGGAGATCATCCTGCAACCAATGCAATCCATACTGCAAATTTTCCAGGATATCCTCTTTACAGGTCACCAGCGTCGCCCCCTGTTTTATCAGCCAGTGAGGGCCTTCGCAGCCAGGGTTCCCCAACGGGCCGGGCAGCGCAAAAACTTCACGCCCCTGCTCCAGTGCGCACCTTGCAGTAACCAGCGATCCACTTCGAATCGCAGCTTCGACCACCAGCACGCCCTGGCTTAACCCGCTGATGATCCGGTTACGCCGTGGAAAGTTACCCGGTCTGGGCGATGTCGAAAGTGAAAACTCAGATACTATCGCCCCCTCAGAAGCGATAAGTTGCTCAGCCAGAATGTGATGACGACGCGGATAGAGACTAAAAAGACCATTGCCAAGCACGGCGACACTTCGCCCTTTTGCTGACAACGCCGCATGATGTGCCACACCGTCGATGCCGCAAGCCAGGCCACTGGTGATCGTAAAGCCACATTGGGACAGCTGTTCACTGAGCATTTTCCCCCAACGCTCGCCGTACCACGAGGGCGCACGGCTGCCCACAACCGCAAGCTGCATGCTATTAAGCACGTCGACGCGGCCTCGCACAAAGAGCGCCCCGGGAAAATCAGGTATAGAACGCAACAATGGCGGAAAACGAGGATCATCCGCCGTGAGAAGGTGGTTGTCGGTGTGTTCAAGCCATTCCAGACTACGTTCAAGCTCACTCTCGCTGAACGAAAAAAACTTTACGGCATGTTTGGGCGAAAGCCCTGCCGCGTTGACAGCTTCAGCATCAACGGTTGCCTGGCGAAGCAGCCTCTGCGCAATCTCCAGCATCGCGTCACCGTATAACGACCCGATGTTTATAAGCCGTAACCATATCTCTGTGGACGTCATCCTTTTCCCTGCCATAAGCAGCCTCAGCAATCTTTGCGATTGGTCACTGATGCTGTCAATCGACCGGGGATTTGTCTAGAATAGAAGTAATATTCTTATCAACTCCTGAACACGACTCTGGAAATTTATGGCAGTTTTGCAAGTGTTACATATTCCTGACGAGCGTCTTCGCATCGTCGCGGAACCGGTTAAAGAAGTGAATGCAGAAATTCAGCGTATCGTCGATGATATGTTCGATACCATGTACGCTGAAGAAGGCATTGGCCTGGCGGCGACCCAGGTAGACATTCACAAGCGTATTATCGTGATCGACGTTTCTGAAAATCGCGATGAGCGTCTGGTGCTGATCAACCCTGAACTGCTTGAAAAAAGCGGCGAAACAGGCATTGAGGAAGGCTGTCTGTCTATCCCTGAACAGCGCGCTTTGGTGCCACGTGCCGAAAAAGTTAAAATTCGCGCACTGGATCGTGACGGCAATCCGTTTGAGCTGGAAGCCGACGATCTGCTGGCGATTTGCATTCAGCATGAGATGGATCACCTGGTCGGTAAACTGTTTATCGATTACCTCTCACCTCTGAAGCAACAGCGTATTCGTCAGAAAGTTGAGAAACTGGATCGTTTGCGTTCTCGCGCTTAACGCCCCCCGGATACAAGGAATAACGTGTCTACATCACTACGTATAATCTTCGCGGGTACCCCTGATTTTGCAGCGCGTCATCTCGACGCGCTGCTATCGTCTGGTCATCAGATTGTTGGCGTATTTACTCAGCCGGATCGACCGGCTGGCCGCGGTAAAAAACTGATGCCTGGCCCGGTTAAAGTACTGGCAGAAACGCATGGTTTACCGGTATTCCAGCCAGCGTCATTACGACCTGAGGAAAACCAGCAGTTAGTGGCAGACCTGAACGCTGACGTGATGGTAGTTGTGGCTTACGGCCTCATTCTGCCAAAAGCGGTACTCGATATGCCCCGCCTGGGCTGTGTTAACGTTCATGGTTCTTTGCTCCCACGCTGGCGCGGTGCAGCCCCTATTCAGCGCGCTCTGTGGGCAGGCGATGCTGAAACTGGCGTGACAATCATGAAGATGGACGTAGGTTTAGACACGGGCGACATGCTGTATAAACTGGCGTGTTCCATTACCGCAGAAGATACCAGCGCCACGCTGTATGACAAGCTGGCGGCTCTCGGTCCGCAGGGGCTGATTGAGACGTTGCAACAGCTTGCTGACAATACAGCGACACCTGAAGTGCAGGATGAGGCACAGGTGACCTATGCTGAAAAACTGAGTAAAGAAGAAGCCCGGATCGACTGGTCCCTGTCAGCAGCTCAACTCGAACGCTGCATCCGCGCCTTTAATCCGTGGCCGATGAGCTGGTTGATGATTGATGAGCAGCCAGTGAAAGTCTGGAAAGCTTCAGTTATTAACGGCAATACATCAGCAGAGCCCGGTACGATTATCGACGCCAGCAAAAACGGTATCCAGGTTGCGACCGGAGAAGGGATCCTGAATCTTGAATCGCTGCAACCGGCCGGTAAAAAGGCAATGAGCGCGCAGGATCTATTAAATTCCCGTCGTGAATGGTTCATCCCTGGCAATCGTCTTGCCTGAACAAATTTACTCTTAAGGCCCGGTGTTTCCGGGCATTTTTATTTTTACGGTTATGAAAAGACAAAATCTACGCACTATGGCGGCTCAGGCCGTTGAGCAGGTTATTGAGCAGGGCCAGTCACTGAGTAATGTCCTGCCTCCACTGCAACAAAAGGTTTCCGATAAAGATAAAGCGCTGCTTCAGGAGCTGTGCTTTGGCGTGCTGCGTACCCTCTCTCAGCTTGAATGGTTAATTAATAAGCTGATGTCACGCCCGATGAACGGCAAGCAACGTACCGTGCATTATTTGATCATGGTCGGTTTCTACCAGCTTCTTCATACCCGCATTCCACCTCATGCTGCGCTGGCTGAGACAGTGGAAGGTGCCGTTGCGATTAAACGTCCCCAGCTGAAAGGATTGATTAACGGCGTGCTGCGTCAGTTCCAGCGTCAGCAGGACGAACTGCTGGCAGAATTTGCGCAAAGCGAAGCGCGCTTCCTGCATCCAGAATGGCTGCTGAATCGCCTTAAAAAAGCCTACCCACAGCAATGGCAAGACATTGTGGATGCCAATAACCAACGTCCGCCGATGTGGTTACGCGTCAATCGTAACCATCATACCCGCGACGCATGGCTGGCCCTGCTGGAAGAGACCGGAATGAGCGGCTTCACACACGCGGCTTATCCTGATGCGGTTCGTTTAGCCTCCCCTGCACCGGTACATGCATTACCCGGTTTTGAAGAGGGCTGGGTAACGGTACAGGACGCATCCGCTCAGGGGTGCATGGCCTGGCTTGAACCGAAAGACGGGGAGCAGATCCTTGATCTTTGTGCAGCGCCAGGGGGAAAAACAACGCACATTCTGGAAGTGGCGCCGCAGGCCTGCGTGATGGCCGTGGATGTTGATGAGCAGCGTCTTTCACGCGTCTATGACAACCTCAAGCGTCTGGGTATGAAAGCACAGGTTAAGCAAGGCGATGGACGTAAACCCGCAGACTGGTGTGGTGATACCCGGTTCGATCGTATTTTGCTGGACGCCCCCTGCTCTGCAACCGGCGTAATTCGTCGTCATCCCGATATCAAATGGCTGCGTCGCGATCGTGATATCAAGGAGCTTGCCCAGTTGCAATCCGAAATTCTGGATGCCATCTGGCCGCATCTCAAACCCGGCGGAACCCTGGTGTATGCAACCTGCTCTGTTCTTCCGGAAGAAAACAGTCAGCAAATTGCGGCTTTCCTGAAGCGCACCCCGGACGCGACGCTGCATGATACGGGAACACCTGAGCACCCGGGTCTGCAAAACCTGCCGGGCGCAGAAGAGGGTGATGGCTTCTTTTACGCTAAGCTAATCAAAGAGTGATGTTGAGAACAGGTCACGAAAGATGAAAATTATCATTCTGGGCGCAGGGCAAGTTGGCGGAACGCTGGCGGAAAATCTCGTGGGCGAAAACAACGATATCACCATTGTGGATACCAATGGCGATCGCCTGCGCGTTTTGCAGGACAAGTTTGATCTTCGTGTTGTGCAGGGGCACGGCTCTCATCCTCGAGTGCTTCGTGAGGCGGGCGCGGACGATGCCGACATGCTGGTTGCAGTAACCAGTTCTGATGAAACCAACATGGTTGCATGCCAGGTGGCCTACTCGCTGTTCAACACACCGAACCGCATCGCCCGCATTCGCTCCCCGGACTATGTCCGGGATGCGGAAAAGCTGTTTAATTCCGAAGCAGTACCTATCGACCATCTTATTGCCCCTGAGCAGTTGGTTATCGACAGTATTTATCGTCTGATTGAGTACCCGGGCGCGTTGCAGGTTGTGAACTTTGCTGAAGGGAAAGTAAGCCTGGCGGTCGTGAAGGCTTATTACGGCGGCCCGCTGATTGGTAATGCCCTGTCGACAATGCGCGAGCATATGCCACATATCGATACGCGTGTTGCGGCGATTTTCCGTCACGACAGACCTATTCGTCCGCAAGGTTCCACCATTGTCGAAGCCGGGGATGAAGTCTTCTTTATTGCGGCTTCTCAGCATATCCGTGCGGTGATGAGTGAACTTCAGCGTCTCGAAAAACCGTATAAACGTATTATGCTGGTTGGCGGCGGTAATATTGGCGCAGGTCTGGCGAGACGGCTGGAAAAAGACTACAGCGTGAAGCTGATCGAACGAGATCAACAGCGCGCGTCGGAGCTGGCTGAAAAACTTCAGAATACTATCGTGTTTTATGGCGATGCTTCGGATCAGGAATTGCTGGCCGAAGAGCATATCGATCAGGTTGATCTTTTTATTGCCGTCACCAACGACGACGAAGCGAATATTATGTCCGCCATGCTCGCTAAACGTATGGGGGCGAAAAAAGTAATGGTGCTTATCCAGCGTAAGGCTTATGTCGACCTGGTACAGGGTAGCGTAATTGATATTGCTATTTCACCCCAGCAAGCCACCATCTCTGCCCTGCTAAGCCATGTGCGTAAAGCGGATATTGTCGGCGTGTCGTCTCTGCGTCGTGGTGTTGCTGAAGCCATTGAAGCCGTCGCTCACGGGGATGAAACGACGTCGCGCGTTGTTGGTCGCGCGATCGACGAAATTAAACTTCCACCAGGCACCATTATCGGCGCCGTAGTGCGAGGTAACGATGTCATGATCGCCAATGATAATTTACGTATCGAGCAGGGTGACCACGTTATTATGTTCCTGACCGATAAAAAATTTATTACCGACGTCGAGCGTTTATTCCAGCCAAGTCCATTCTTCCTGTAATGATTTGGGTGCTCAGACGAGAGCACCCACATATTAACCTTCTAATTTTCATGCCTTTTATTTTCATAACGATTATTTATCCCCAATGGCAATTAGCTAATCATTTGTTAAACTTATAGGCGTCAGCTGGCACAAGGAGAACATAATGAGTTTTATTAAAGAGTTTCGCGAATTTGCGATGCGCGGGAATGTAGTGGATTTGGCTGTGGGTGTCATTATTGGTGCGGCGTTCGGTAAGATCGTTTCATCATTAGTCGCCGACATTATTATGCCGCCGTTAGGACTGTTGATTGGAGGCATTGATTTCAAACAATTCGCCTTCACCCTTCGGGAAGCTCAGGGCGATATCCCTGCGGTTGTAATGCACTACGGCGTATTCATTCAGAACGTATTTGATTTCGTGATCGTGGCATTTGCCATTTTCATGGCGATCAAACTTATCAACAGACTTAACCGTAAAAAAGAAGAACCGGCTGCTGCCCCGCCAGCACCAACTAAAGAAGAAGTCTTACTGACTGAAATTCGCGATCTGTTAAAAGAGCAGAATAACCGCGTTTAATCAGGCGACAGAAACAGAAAGGCCAGTGGTAAAAAAGCGATTAGCTTGCTTGCCACTGGCCTCCCAGTTACCCCGTTGTGCATGTTTACCTTTACGTAAATAACTCCCTTTTCCTTTCTTGTTCTTCTCAACTCGCTGTCTGAAAAGTGGGTCGTGAAGCAATGCCTCAATGGCGTTATCCTTAATGTGTCCCTTAGTATGCTGATAGCGGCTCATCATTTCTCCTGAGCATAGTTAATGTCGGCGGGAGTCTAGTCCCTGGCTGATAAAAAATCAACAACCCTGAGTTTCACTACTGGCGCCCTGTTCAAGAGCTTCCAGTATTGAGCAATAAACACTGCTATGAGCGGTACCGCAGCACGCGTCATTTAACCTTTGCAGAGATCGCTGCATGGCTTGCAGCTCCTGAATACGTCCTTCAACTTCATCCAGCCGGGCCTGAACGATGCTTTTAGATTCCTGACACGTATGATGTTCAGGATCGATACGGATCGACAGCAGTTCACGGATCGACTCCAGCGTGAAGCCGAGTTGCCGTGCATAGCGGATAAAACGAAGGCGTTGCAGGTCGTTATCCGTATAAAGGCGAAATCCACCTTCCGTTCTGACCTCATGATCGATCATCTGCTGCTTTTCGTAGTAGCGGATAGTATCCGGCGTTACGTTAGCAAGCTTCGCAAGTTCACCTATGCGGTACATGGCTACTCCTTGTTTATTTTTTGTATTAACCTTTCACTGTACTCACCATGCAAAAAGTCAGTATTCATTCCCGTCTGGCGCAGTTTTAGCTCTATGAGCGCCAACCGACGACTGATTTCAGAGTACCGCGGGTCATTCTTATGAATGCCTTTAAGCAGATCGGCAAGCTCGACGGCTTCATTACGTTGCTGAAGCTCAGGCGGTAAACAACCTGCGTTTTTCAGTAAGCGATAACCGGCCCGTAATTCAGGGGGAATATGTGAATCATCGTCCAGAATCAGCGGCTCACCGCTGCCGGGAAGATTTTCGAACTCGCCTTTGTTTTGGGCATCGCAAATATGGCGTTCAGCCCACTGATCGAGCAACCACATAATGAACTCCAGGGGGTGAGCAGAAAAGATACAGACATTGTAGATAAGTGGAGATTCTGCGGATATAAAAAAACCCGCCGAGGCGGGTTTTTTTACGTTACTACAGATTACTCTGCAGCAGCTTCTGCTTTCTCTGAACGATCAACCAGCTCGATGTAAGCCATCGGCGCGTTGTCGCCTGCACGGAAGCCACACTTCAGAATGCGAGTGTAACCACCGGCACGGCTCGCGAAACGCGGGCCCAGTTCGTTAAACAGTTTTGCCACGATCTCGTTATCACGAGTACGGGCGAATGCCAGACGACGATTAGCAACGCTGTCAGTCTTGGCAAGAGTAATCAGCGGCTCAACTACGCGACGCAGCTCTTTCGCTTTAGGCAGGGTCGTCTTGATGATTTCATGACGAACCAGTGAACCTGCCATGTTGCGGAACATAGCCTGGCGATGGCTGCTGTTGCGGTTCAGTTGACGACCACTCTTACGATGGCGCATGACCTTATCCTTCTCAGTAAAACCTTAACCTGTGATCCGGTTACTCGTCAGCAATGCTTGCCGGTGGCCAGTTTTCCAGGCGCATGCCCAGAGACAGACCACGTGAAGCCAGCACGTCTTTAATCTCGGTAAGAGATTTTTTACCCAGGTTCGGCGTTTTCAGCAACTCAACCTCGGTACGCTGTACCAGATCACCGATATAGTGGATAGCTTCTGCCTTGAGGCAGTTAGCAGAGCGGACAGTCAATTCCAGATCGTCAACAGGGCGCAGCAGGATCGGATCGAATTCTGGTTTCTCTTCTTTCACTTCCGGCTGACGTACATCACGTAAGTCAACGAAAGCTTCCAGTTGTTCTGCCAGGATGGTTGCCGCACGACGAATCGCCTCTTCAGGATCGATTGTGCCATTGGTTTCCATTTCGATGACCAGCTTGTCCAGGTCGGTACGCTGTTCTACACGCGCTGCTTCAACATTGTAGGCAATACGCTCTACAGGGCTGTAGCATGCGTCGACCAGCAGACGGCCGATTGGGCGCTCATCTTCTTCCGAATGAATTCGGGCAGAAGCCGGCACATAACCACGACCGCGCTGAACTTTGATACGCATGCTAATAGCTGCGTTCTCATCGGTCAGGTGGCAGATCACGTGCTGCGGCTTGACGATTTCAACATCACCGTCGTGGGTGATGTCGGCTGCAGTCACAGGGCCAATGCCAGATTTATTCAGAGTAAGAATAACTTCATCTTTACCCTGAACTCTCACCGCCAGCCCTTTCAGGTTGAGCAGGATTTCAAGGATATCTTCCTGAACGCCTTCTTTGGTGCTGTACTCATGAAGTACACCATCAATCTCAACCTCGGTCACCGCGCAACCCGGCATCGATGAGAGCAGAATACGGCGCAGTGCGTTACCCAGAGTATGGCCAAAGCCACGCTCTAAAGGCTCAAGGGTCACCTTGGCGTGCGTCGAACTCACTTGCTCGATATCTACCAGGCGCGGTTTTAGAAACTCTGTCACAGAACCCTGCATTGTGTCCTCTCTTTGGTACTAAGCTTTACTTGGAGTAAAGCTCGACGATCAGGTGTTCGTTAATGTCCGCAGACAGATCAGAACGTTCCGGCTGACGCTTGAACGTACCTTCCATCTTGCCAGCATCAACTTCCAGCCAGGTTGGCTTTTCACGCTGCTCAGCCAGCTCCAGAGCGGCTTTCACGCGAGATTGCTTTTTCGCTTTCTCACGAATGCTAACAACGTCATTCGCTTTAACCTGATAAGAAGCGATGTTAACAACACGACCGTTTACCATGATTGCTTTATGGCTAACCAGCTGGCGTGATTCAGCACGAGTCGCGCCGAAGCCCATACGGTATACAACGTTGTCCAGACGACCTTCCAGCAGAGCCAGCAGGTTTTCACCTGTGTTGCCTTTCAGACGTGCTGCTTCTTTATAGTAGTTACGGAACTGACGCTCCAGCACACCGTAGATACGGCGAACTTTTTGCTTTTCACGCAACTGCACACCATAGTCAGACAGACGCGGTTTACGCGCACCGTGCTGGCCAGGAGCTTGTTCAATTTTACACTTGGTATCGATCGCGCGAACGCCAGACTTAAGGAATAAGTCGGTGCCCTCACGACGGCTCAGCTTGAGCTTAGGACCCAAATATCTTGCCATTTTCTATCTCCAACTAACCTAAAAAACGAGCGTTATACGCGACGTTTTTTCGGCGGACGACAACCGTTATGAGGGATCGGAGTCACATCAGTAATATTCGTGATGCGGAAACCAGCGGCGTTCAGAGCGCGAACAGTAGATTCACGACCCGGACCCGGACCTTTAACCATAACTTCCAGATTCTTGATGCCGTATTCTTTTACGGCTTCAGCGCAACGCTCTGCTGCAACCTGAGCTGCGAACGGAGTGGATTTGCGAGAACCACGGAAACCGGAACCACCGGCTGTTGCCCAACCCAATGCGTTACCCTGACGATCAGTAATAGTAACGATGGTGTTGTTGAAAGAAGCATGGATATGAGCCACGCCGTCAGAGACTTGTTTTCTTACACGTTTACGTGCACGAACTGGTGCCTTTGCCATTATTCAATCACCCCGATTATTTCTTGATCGGTTTGCGCGGACCCTTACGGGTACGTGCGTTGGTCTTAGTACGCTGACCGCGTACTGGCAGACCACGACGATGACGCAAACCGCGATAGCAACCAAGATCCATCAGGCGCTTGATGCTCATGCTGATTTCACGGCGCAGATCACCTTCAACGACAAATTTGGCAACTTCGTCACGCAGCGTGTCGATTTGTTCTTCAGACAGCTCACTGATCTTAACATCTTCAGCGATACCCGCTGCAGCCAGAATGGCTTTAGAACGGGTCTTGCCGACGCCGTAGATCGAAGTTAATGCGATCACAGCATGTTTCTGATCAGGAATGTTAATGCCTGCTATACGGGCCACTATGCACTCCTACTATTTAATATGTACGCACCATGCTGAAAAGCCCGTTTTCAGGATACTCAAATGGAAACGTACAGACATACAAAAGATTGGCTGGCTAATCTAGCCAGCTCAACCCAACTTTGCAAGAAAAATATGCGAAATAATCAGCCTTGGCGCTGTTTATGCTTCGGCTCGGCACTGCAAATCACACGGATGACACCATCACGCTTAACGATTTTGCAGTTACGGCATAATTTCTTGACGGAAGCACGAACTTTCATTTTTACTCTCCGTAACTTCTCAGGCGACCAGTTAGCGGCCGTAGCCTTTCAGGTTCGCCTTCTTCAATGCAGACTCATACTGACTGGACATCATCAGAGTTTGCACTTGAGCCATAAAGTCCATAATCACGACAACAACGATAAGCAGTGAGGTCCCACCGAAGTAGAACGGTACTTTCATTGCATCACGCATGAACTCCGGGATCAGGCAGATAAAAGTAATATAAAGCGCACCAACCAAAGTCAGGCGAGTCATTACTTTATCGATATACTTCGCCGTTTGCTCTCCCGGACGAATTCCTGGTACAAATGCACCGGACTTCTTCAGGTTATCTGCTGTTTCACGCGGGTTGAAGACCAACGCCGTGTAGAAGAAACAGAAGAAGATGATCGCAGACGCATAGAGTAACACATAAAGTGGTTGCCCAGGCTGCAAATACAGCGAAATTGTTGTCAGCCAGTTCCAACCAGTACCGCCCCCGAACCATGACGCGATGGTTGCCGGGAACAGAATAATACTGGAAGCGAAGATAGCCGGGATAACCCCCGCCATATTCACTTTCAGCGGTAAATGTGTGCTCTGTGCAGCATAGACACGACGACCCTGCTGACGTTTAGCGTAGTTCACCACAATGCGGCGTTGACCACGTTCAACGAAGACAACAAAGAACGTCACTGCAAATACTAATACTGCAACCAACAGCAACAGGAGGAAGTGCAGGTCGCCTTGACGCGCTTGCTCGATAGTATGGGCGATGGCCGGCGGGAGACCCGCAACGATACCGGCGAAGATAATGATTGAGATACCGTTACCGATACCTCGTTCAGTAATCTGTTCGCCGAGCCACATCAGGAACATGGTCCCTGTGACCAGACTTACAACAGCGGTGAAATAGAATGCAAAGCCTGGGTTTAATACCAGGCCCTGCATACCAGGCATATTCGGAAGACCGGTAGCAATACCGATCGACTGGAATATTGCCAGCACCAGAGTGCCGTAACGGGTGTACTGGCTAATCTTACGACGTCCAGACTCCCCTTCTTTCTTCAACTCTGCCAGGGCCGGATGAACGACCGTCAGCAGCTGGATAATAATTGATGCCGAAATGTACGGCATAATACCCAGTGCGAAAATAGAAGCACGGCTGAGAGCACCACCAGAGAACATGTTGAACATTTCAATGATGGTGCCTCGCTGTTGCTCAAGCAGTTTGGCAAGTACAGCGGCATCAATACCAGGGATCGGAATAAAAGAGCCAATACGGAACACAATCAGCGCGCCGATTACAAACAGCAGTCTGCGTTTCAGCTCGCCAAATCCACCTTTGGCACTTTGAAAATCTAATCCCGGTTGCTTAGCCATCTGCTACTTATTCCTCAATTTTACCGCCAGCAGCTTCGATAGCAGCACGAGCACCTTTAGTAACACGCAGGCCACGAACAGTTACCGGAGTAGAAACTTCACCAGCCAGGATCACTTTCGCGAACTCGATCTGGATACCGATAATGTTAGCCGCTTTCAGCGTGTTCAGGTCTACAACGCCGCCTTCAACTTTCGCCAGGTCAGACAGACGGATTTCCGCTGTGATCGCTGCTTTGCGAGAGGTGAAGCCGAACTTCGGCAGACGACGGTACAGTGGCATCTGGCCACCCTCGAAACCGCGACGTACGCCACCGCCAGAACGAGAGTTCTGACCTTTGTGACCACGACCACCGGTTTTGCCGAGGCCAGAACCGATACCACGACCCAGGCGTTTACCCGCCTTTTTAGAGCCTTCGGCCGGAGACAGAGTATTTAAACGCATCTCTTACTCCTCAACTTTAACCATGAAGTAAACCGCGTTGACCATACCACGAACAGCAGGAGTATCCTCGCGCTCAACGGTATGACCAATACGACGCAGACCCAGGCCAAGCAGCGTTGCCTTGTGTTTCGGCAGACGACCGATTGCACTGCGGGTTTGAGTGATTTTAATAGTCTTTGCCATGGTCAATTACCCCAGAATTTCTTCAACGGATTTACCACGCTTGGCAGCGACCATTTCTGGAGAATTCATATTTTCCAGGCCATCAATAGTTGCACGAACCACGTTGATCGGGTTGGTGGAACCATATGCTTTAGCCAGAACGTTATGAACTCCAGCAACTTCCAGAACGGCGCGCATTGCACCACCGGCGATGATACCGGTACCTTCGGAAGCTGGCTGCATGAATACACGAGAACCCGTGTGAACACCTTTAACTGGGTGTTGCAGGGTACCGTTGTTCAGCGCGACGTTAATCATATTGCGACGGGCTTTTTCCATCGCTTTCTGGATCGCTGCTGGAACTTCACGCGCTTTACCGTAACCAAAACCAACGCGACCGTTGCCATCACCCACTACAGTCAGAGCTGTGAAGGAGAAAATACGACCACCTTTAACGGTTTTAGATACGCGGTTTACCGCGATCAGCTTTTCCTGCAGTTCGCCAGCCTGTTTTTCGATGTGAGCCATCTTACACCTCTACCTTAGAACTGAAGGCCAGCTTCACGGGCAGCATCTGCCAGTGCCTGGACACGACCATGATATTGGAACCCGGAACGGTCAAAGGAAACATTGCTGATGCCTTTTTCCAGAGCGCGTTCAGCGACAGCTTTACCTACAGCTGCTGCGGCGTCTTTGTTACCGGTATACTTCAATTGTTCTGAGATAGCTTTTTCTACAGTAGAAGCAGCTACCAGAACTTCAGAACCGTTCGGTGCAATTACCTGTGCGTAAATATGACGCGGGGTACGATGTACCACCAGGCGAGTTGCACCCAGCTCTTTGAGCTTGCGGCGTGCGCGGGTCGCACGACGGATACGAGCAGATTTCTTATCCATAGTGTTACCTTACTTCTTCTTAGCCTCTTTGGTACGCACGACTTCGTCGGCGTAACGAACACCCTTGCCTTTATAAGGCTCAGGACGACGGTAGGCGCGCAGATCTGCTGCAACCTGACCGATCAGCTGTTTATCAGCGCCTTTCAGCACGATTTCAGTCTGAGTCGGGCATTCTGCAGTGATACCGGCCGGCAGCGGATGCTCAACAGGGTGTGAGAAGCCCAGAGACAGGCCTACTGCATTCCCTTTGATAGCTGCACGATAACCTACACCAACCAGCTGAAGCTTTTTAGTGAAGCCTTCGGTAACACCAACAACCATTGAGTTCAGCAGGGCACGCGCGGTACCAGCCTGAGCCCATCCATCCACGAAACCATCACGTGGACCGAAGGTCAGAGCGTTATCTGCATGTTTAACTTCAACAGCATTGTTGAGGGTACGAGTCAGCTCGCCGTTTTTACCTTTGATCGTAATAACCTGACCGTCGATTTTTACATCAACGCCGGCAGGAATAACGACCGGTGCTTTAGCAACACGAGACATTCTTTCCTCCGATTAGGCTACGTAGCAGATAATTTCGCCACCAAGACCAGCCTGGCGCGCTGCACGATCAGTCATAACACCTTTAGAGGTAGAAACAACTGCGATACCAAGACCAGCCATTACTTTTGGCAGCTCATCTTTTTTCTTATAGATGCGCAGGCCTGGGCGGCTGACACGCTGAATGCTTTCTACAACAGCTTTACCCTGGAAATACTTGAGAGTAAGTTCCAGTTCCGGCTTGGTGTCGCCTTCAACTTTAAAATCTTCGATAAAACCTTCTTCCTTCAGCACGTTGGCAATTGCCACTTTCAGCTTGGCGGAAGGCATGGTGACCGCAACTTTGTTCGCGGCCTGACCGTTACGGATACGGGTCAGCATATCCGCGATCGGATCTTGCATGCTCATCTGTCTTTACTCCCGTGATTCAATTGGTAATTACCAGCTAGCCTTTTTCAAGCCTGGTACTTCACCGCGCATGGCGGCTTCACGCAGTTTGATACGGCTCAACCCAAACTTGCCCACATAACCATGTGGACGACCTGTTTGACGACAGCGGTTACGCTGACGAGACGGGCTGGAATCACGCGGCAGAGACTGCAGCTTGAGAACCGCATTCCAACGATCTTCGTCGGAAGCGTTCACATCAGAAATGATCGCTTTCAGTTCAGCGCGTTTAGCGAAGAATTTATCAGCTAAAGCTACGCGCTTTACTTCGCGTGCTTTCATTGATTGCTTAGCCATTCAGTAACCCTACCTTACTTGCGGAACGGGAAGTCAAAGGCAGCCAGCAGAGCACGGCCTTCTTCATCAGATTTCGCAGTAGTGGTAATGGTAATATCCAAACCACGCACGCGGTCGACTTTATCGTAGTCGATTTCTGGGAAGATGATCTGCTCACGGACACCCATGCTGTAGTTACCACGACCGTCGAAAGACTTAGCGGACAAGCCACGGAAGTCACGGATACGTGGAACAGCAATAGTGATCAGGCGCTCAAGGAACTCCCACATGCGTTCGCCACGCAGAGTTACTTTACAGCCGATCGGATAGCCCTGACGGATTTTGAAGCCTGCAACAGATTTGCGTGCTTTGGTGATCAGCGGTTTTTGACCGGAGATTGCTGTCAGGTCAGCTGCTGCGTTATCCAGCAGTTTCTTGTCAGCGATCGCTTCACCAACACCCATGTTCAGGGTGATCTTCTCGACCCGAGGGACTTGCATGACAGAATTGTAGTTAAACTCAGTCATGAGTTTGTTAACTACTTCGTCTTTGTAGTAATCATGCAGTTTCGCCATCGTACTACTCCAAATTACTTGATAGTTTCGCTGTTAGACTTGAAGAAACGGACTTTTTTACCGTCTTCGAATCTAAAGCCTACACGGTCAGCCTTACCGGTAGCCGCATTGAAGATTGCAACGTTAGAAACCTGAATAGCAGCTTCTTTTTCAACGATGCCGCCTGGTTGGTTCAGGGCCGGAACCGGCTTCTGATGTTTCTTAACCAGGTTGATACCTTCAACGACGAGTTTGCCGGAAGACAGAACATTTTTTACTTTACCGCGTTTACCTTTATCTTTACCGGTTAACACGATAACTTCGTCATCACGACGGATTTTCGCTGCCATGATTCGCTCCTTAGAGTACTTCTGGTGCCAGAGAGATAATTTTCATGAACTTCTCAGTACGAAGTTCACGAGTTACCGGCCCAAAGATACGCGTGCCGATAGGCTGCTCGCTGTTATTGTTTAAAATAACGCATGCATTACCATCGAAGCGAATGACAGAACCGTCAGGGCGACGAACACCCTTCTTGGTGCGCACCACTACCGCCTTCAGCACATCACCTTTTTTGACCTTACCACGTGGAATTGCTTCCTTGATGGTGATCTTGATGATGTCGCCTACGCCTGCGTAGCGACGGTGCGAGCCACCCAGAACCTTGATACACATTACGCGACGTGCACCGGAGTTGTCGGCGACGTTCAGCATAGTCTGTTCTTGGATCATTTTAGTGCTCCGCTAATGTCAACTACTACCTGAGACTCTAAAATCAGAGCCGTTAAAAAGCCCCATATCGAGGGCGCGGCATTATAACACCGCTTCTGCAATATGGGTAGAAAAAATAAACGGCTCATCGCTGAGCCGTTTATTCGTATTGAGAATGCGTACTCTATTACAGAACCGCTTTCTCTACAACGCGAACCAGCGTCCAGGACTTAGTCTTGGACAGTGGACGGCATTCACGGATTTCAACCTTGTCGCCGATACCACATTCGTTGTTCTCGTCATGTACGTGCAGTTTGGTCGTACGCTTGATGAATTTACCGTAGATCGGGTGTTTCACAAAACGTTCGATAGCTACAACAATGGATTTCTCCATTTTATCGCTAACAACACGACCTTGCAGAGTACGGATTTTATCGGTCATTACGCACCCGCCTTCTGAGTCAGTAAAGTCTTAACGCGCGCAACATTGCGACGCACTTGCTTCAGCAGGTGAGTCTGTTGCAGCTGGCCACTTGCAGCCTGCATACGCAGGTTGAACTGCTCACGCAGCAGGTTCAGCAGCTCAGCGTTCAGCTCTTCAACGCTTTTTTCACGCAGCTCTTTTGCTTTCATTACATCACCGTCTTAGTTACAAAGGTGGTTTTGATAGGCAGTTTCGCTGCTGCCAGGCCGAAGGCTTCACGGGCCAGCTCTTCCGGAACACCGTCCATTTCATAAAGGACTTTGCCCGGTTGGATCAAGGCAACCCAGTACTCCACGTTACCTTTACCTTTACCCATACGAACTTCCAGTGGCTTCTCGGTGATCGGTTTGTCCGGGAATACACGGATCCAGATCTTACCTTGACGCTTAACTGCACGGGTCATTGCACGACGTGCTGCTTCGATCTGACGTGCAGTCAGACGACCACGGCCAACAGCTTTCAGACCGAAAGTGCCGAAGCTAACATCCGTACCCTGCGCCAGACCACGGTTGCGGCCTTTGTGCACTTTACGGAATTTTGTACGCTTTGGTTGTAACATCAGCGACGCTCCTTATTTACGGCCTTTACGCTGCTGCTTTTTAGGTTGAGCAGCCGGTTTTTCCGGTTGTTCAACAGCAGCCATACCACCCAGGATCTCACCTTTGAAGATCCATACCTTAACGCCGATTACACCGTAAGTGGTGTGCGCTTCAGAGGTGTTGTAGTCGATGTCAGCACGCAGAGTGTGCAGCGGTACGCGACCTTCGCGGTACCATTCGGTACGTGCGATTTCCGCGCCGCCCAGACGGCCGCTAACTTCAACTTTGATACCTTTAGCGCCCAGACGCATTGCGTTCTGTACAGCACGCTTCATAGCACGACGGAACATAACACGACGTTCCAGCTGAGAAGTGATGCTGTCAGCAACCAATTTAGCGTCCAGTTCAGGCTTACGAACTTCAGCGATATTGATCTGTGCAGGAACGCCAGCGATATCCGCTACGACCTTGCGCAGTTTTTCTACGTCTTCGCCTTTCTTACCGATAACGATGCCAGGACGAGCAGTGTGAATAGTCACACGGATGCTCTTCGCTGGACGCTCGATAACGATACGAGATACAGACGCTTTAGCCAGTTCCTTAGTCAGGTACTGACGTACTTTAAAATCGCTGTCCAGGTTGTCAGCGAATTCTTTGGTGTTCGCAAACCAGGTAGAGTTCCATGGTTTTACAATACCCAGGCGAATACCATTAGGATGTACTTTCTGACCCATTGCTAGTCTCCAGAGTCTCAGCGATCGGACACAACCACAGTAATGTGGCTGGTGCGCTTCAGGATGCGATCTGCACGACCTTTCGCACGCGGCATAATGCGCTTCATGCTTGGGCCTTCATCTACGAAAATTTTCGCGACTTTCAGATCGTCGATGTCAGCGCCATCGTTGTGTTCAGCGTTAGCAATGGCAGATTCCAGTACTTTCTTGACCAATACCGCAGCTTTCTTGTTGGTATAGGTCAGGATGTCCAGGGCCTGCGACACTTTCTTACCGCGAATCAGGTCAGCAACAAGGCGAACCTTCTGTGCAGAAGAACGAGCATGGCGATGTTGAGCTAAAGTTTCCATCTCTTCCTCCTACCTTATTTCTTCTTCGCTTTTTTATCAGCAGCGTGGCCGCGATAAGTACGAGTCGGTGCGAATTCACCCAGTTTGTGACCAACCATTTCGTCGGTAACAAAGACTGGAACGTGCTGACGACCATTATGGACAGCGATGGTCAAACCGATCATGTTAGGAAAGATCGTTGAACGACGGGACCAAGTGCGCAGGGGCTTCTTGTCTCCGCTTTCCACCGCTTTCTCTACCTTCTTCAGCAAGTGCAGGTCAATAAAAGGACCTTTCTTGAGAGAACGTGGCATGGCTTATCCTCTAAAATTATTTGCTACGGCGACGTACGATAAATTTATCAGTACGCTTGTTGCTGCGGGTCTTCTTACCTTTGGTCTGAACGCCCCACGGAGATACCGGGTGCTTACCAAAGTTACGACCTTCACCACCACCATGTGGGTGGTCGACTGGGTTCATCGCAGTACCGCGAACGGTAGGACGAACACCACGCCAGCGTGCAGCACCTGCTTTACCCAGAACGCGCAGCATATGCTCAGCATTGCCAACTTCGCCCAGAGTAGCGCGGCAGTCTGCTTCGACTTTACGCATTTCACCAGAACGCAGACGCAGGGTGACATAAGCACCATCACGCGCAACGATCTGAACGTAAGTACCCGCGGAACGCGCCAGCTGACCGCCTTTACCTGGTTTCATTTCTACGTTATGAACGGTAGAACCAACCGGGATATTGCGCATCGGCAGGGTGTTGCCTGCTTTGATTGCAGCATCAACGCCAGACTGAATCTGGTCGCCAGCTTTCAGGCCTTTAGGGGCCAGGATGTAACGGCGTTCGCCGTCTTTGTACAGAACCAGCGCGATGTTCGCGGAACGGTTCGGATCGTACTCAAGACGTTCAACAACTGCTGGGATACCGTCTTTGTTGCGTTTGAAGTCAACAATACGATAAGCCTGCTTGTGGCCACCACCGATGTGACGAGTGGTGATACGGCCATTGTTGTTACGACCACCGGATTTGCTGTTTTTTTCCAGCAACGGAGCAAAAGGTTTGCCCTTGTGCAGCTCAGGGTTAACCACTTTAACTACGTGGCGACGACCCGGAGATGTCGGTTTACATTTAACAACTGCCATTGTATTACTCCTCCGACTTACTCAGCGCCGCCAACGAAGTCCAGGTTCTGGCCTTCTTTCAGGGTGACGTAAGCTTTTTTCCAGTCGCTACGACGACCGATACGCTGTCCGTGACGTTTAACTTTCCCTTTAACTACCAGGGTGTTAACGACTTCGACTTCGACTTCAAACAGTTTCTGCACAGCAGCTTTGATCTCTGCTTTGGTCGCGTCTTTAGCAACTTTGAGAACGATGGTGTTTGTTTTTTCCATCGCAGTAGACGCTTTTTCAGAAACGTGCGGTGCGCGCAGCACCTTCAGCAGACGTTCTTCACGAATCATGCCAGCATCTCCTCAACTTGCTTAACAGCATCAGCAGTCATTACGACTTTGTCGAAGGCGATCAGGCTAACCGGGTCGATACCAGTCGCGTCGCGTACGTCAACCTTGTGCAGGTTACGCGCGGCCAGGAACAGGTTCTCGTCCAGCTCACCGGTGATGATCAGCACATCTTCCAGAGCCATGTCTTTCAGTTTCTGTGCCAGCAGCTTAGTTTTAGGCGCTTCAACAGAGAACTTCTCGACAACGATCAGACGATCCTGACGTACCAGTTCGGACAGAATGCTTTTCAGCGCGCCGCGGTACATCTTTTTGTTAACTTTTTGACTGTGGTCCTGTGGACGCGCAGCGAAGGTCACGCCACCTGAACGCCAGATCGGGCTCTTGATAGAACCTGAACGCGCACGGCCGGTACCTTTCTGGCGCCATGGCTTTTTGCCTGAACCAGTTACTTCAGCACGAGTCTTCTGAGCACGAGTACCCTGACGAGCACCAGCTGCATAAGCAACAACAACCTGGTGAACCAGCGCTTCGTTGAAATCACGACCGAAGGTAGTTTCGGAAACAGTCAGCGCGCTCTGCGCGTCTTTCAATACTAATTCCATTGCTATCCCCTTACGCCTTCACAGCTGGTTTAACGATCAGGTCGCTACCGGTTGCACCCGGGACCGCACCTTTAACCAGCAGCAGGTTGCGCTCAGCGTCAACACGTACTACGTCCAGGCTCTGAACGGTTACACGTTCGTTGCCCAGCTGACCTGCCATTTTCTTGCCTTTGAACACTTTGCCCGGAGTCTGGTTCTGACCGATAGAACCCGGAACGCGGTGAGACAAGGAGTTACCGTGAGTAGCGTCCTGGGTACGGAAGTTCCAGCGCTTAACGGTACCAGCAAAACCTTTACCTTTAGAGGTACCGGTTACGTCAACTTTTTTAACGTCAGCAAACAGCTCAACGCTAATGTCCTGACCTACGGTGAACTCTTCGCCTTCAGCAAGACGGAATTCCCACAGACCACGGCCAGCTTCAACGCCAGCTTTAGCGAAGTGACCCGCTTCTGGTTTGGTTACACGGTTAGCTTTTTTAGCACCAGTGGTAACCTGAATAGCGCGGTAGCCATCGTTAGCCAGATCTTTAACCTGAGTAACGCGGTTTGCTTCAACTTCGATTACGGTTACTGGGATAGAAACGCCATCTTCAGTGAAGATGCGGGTCATACCCACTTTTTTACCGACTAAACCAATCATTGTTTCAACCTCTCAATCGCTCGATGACCTGATTAACCCAGGCTGATCTGCACGTCTACACCGGCAGCCAGATCCAGACGCATCAGAGCATCAACGGTTTTCTCAGTTGGCTCAACGATGTCAACCAGACGCTTGTGAGTGCGGATTTCGTACTGATCACGCGCATCTTTGTTAACGTGCGGAGAGATCAGAACGGTAAAGCGCTCTTTGCGGGTCGGCAGCGGGATCGGACCACGGACTTGCGCACCAGTGCGCTTAGCAGTCTCGACGATTTCCGCGGTTGATTGATCGATCAGACGATGATCAAACGCTTTAAGGCGGATACGGATTCTTTGGTTCTGCATGAGACCAGAGCTCCAATTATTTTATAAACGAAAATGATCACTCCTCAAACCCATTACGATTGATGGGAGAGTGTAACCGTTCTTACGTAGCTCCCCAATTGGGAGCATTGTTGAGTAACAAAGTGAGCTACTCTGGTTCAGATTGAACCCGCCGTCAATTACGACAAGCCCGCGCATTATACGTAAATCTGGGGAAGACGCAAGTGCCGTTTAGAAATTAAGCGCTAAAGACGTACTCTGCGTAAGGCCTCGCATTTTTTTATGCAAAGTATCCCTTCTCAACTCTTTGTCTGAAGCCGCTACGCAATTGCTGTTTTTGCACATTGCCGGACATGTAGATTATTACGAGTATGCGCTCAAACCGTTTTGAGGCTTTCGCTATGCTACTGTCCCTCCCCTTTCTGCTGATCTATTTTGCTTTATCGGCCTTGCTTGTTCGCACCGATATTCGCACGGGGCTTCTTCCCGATAAATTTCTTTGCCCGCTGCTATGGACCGGCCTGCTTTACCAGCTCTGCCTCCATCCTGATTTTTTGCCGAGCGCGGTGGTGGGTGCGATGGCAGGATACGCCGGATTCGCCGTTATCTATTGGGGATATCGGCTCATCTGCCGACGTGAAGGTATGGGATATGGCGACATAAAATATCTGGCGGCGCTGGGGGCATGGCATGGCTGGTGTGTACTGCCAGTACTGGCACTCGTAGCCGCGTTAATGGCTCTGCTGTATCTGGTTGCTTTCTCGTTGTTTACTCCTGATAAGCAGGCATTAAAAAACCCACTGCCTTTTGGGCCATTTCTGGCGGCAGCGGGTTTATGCGTTGGCTGGGAAAGCCTGATTAACTTTCCACTTTGATCTGAGACTGAAGGTAGTTCTGTAGGCCAATTTTGCTAATGAGATCCAGTTCGGTCTCAAGCCAGTCGATGTGCCCTTCTTCATCGGCCAGGATCTGGATCATCATATCGCGGCTGACGTAGTCATGTACGCTGTCCGCATAGGCAATGGCTTCACGCAGGTCTTTTGCACCCTCCAGCTCCAGCCGGAGATCAGAACGCAGCATCTCTTCGACATCTTCTCCGATGCCCAGTTTTCCGAGATCCTGTAGGTTAGGAATGCCTTCGAGGAATAAAATACGCTCAATGTATTTATCGGCGTGTTTCATTTCATCAATGGACTCATGGTATTCAACATCGTTGAGGCGAGTCAGTCCCCAGTTTTTGAACATTCTTGCATGGAGAAAATACTGATTGATTGCGACAAGCTCATTTCCCAATAATTTATTGAGATAACTTATGATTTTAACATCACCTTTCATTATATAGTCCCTCCGCTTCCACTCATTGAAGCGTAGATCGGGCTACGGGGATGTCAAAAAAAAGATAGAGGCTTACGCGATCTCTTTGAATTCCGGGATCTGCATCAGTTCGTCCTGCATGATCTCACGCGCTGCGCGAACGCATTTACCGCATTGATTTCCCACCGGAACAAACTTGCGAAGCTGCTGGAAAGATTGTGGTTGAAACTGGCGAACGGCCTGACGAATTTTTTTGTCGCTTACACCATTACATAAACAAACGTACATAAAGACTCCCGTTCAAAATATGCGCAAAGTGTAAGTGAGAATGGTTATGATTACAATAGCACAGGCGCCGGAATACGTGGCGGGAGAAGACAAAAAATGCGAATTTTTATGACAGCGACTTTACGGTAGAAAACAAAAAAGGACGCCGAAGCGTCCTTTTTATTTCAGGGATAATTAATTAGCCCAGAACTTTAGCAACAACGCCCGCGCCAACGGTACGGCCGCCTTCACGGATTGCGAAACGCAGACCGTCGTCCATCGCGATTGGGTGGATCAGAGTCACAACCATTTTGATGTTGTCGCCTGGCATTACCATCTCTACGCCTTCTGGCAGTTCGATGGTACCGGTCACGTCAGTTGTACGGAAGTAGAACTGTGGACGGTAGCCTTTGAAGAACGGAGTATGACGGCCGCCTT
>NZ_QFRV01000064.1:0-27135 GCF_004136805.1 Enterobacter cloacae complex sp. GF14B | reverse complement strand
GTGTTAGGCCTGCCGCCAGCGTTCAATCTGAGCCATGATCAAACTCTTCAATTTAAAAGTTTGATGCTCAATGAATTAAACTTCGTAATGAATTACGTGTTCACTCGTTGAGACTTGGTATTCATTTTTCGTCCGAGGACGTTAAGAATCCATGTCACTTTGAGTGCCCACACAGATTGTCTGATAAATTGTTAAAGAGCAGTTGCAACGCGGCTTTCAGCACATCGTTGCGAGGTCCCGTATATTACGTTTTCCTCATTCAGAGTCAAGCAATTATTTTCACTTTTCTCTGTTGGCGTTCATCTCTGAACCCCGCTGTCCCGGCGGCTTGCAAGCCGTTGTTCCGTGTCAGTGGAGGCGCATTATAGGGAGTTCTCAGACGTTGACAACCCCTCTTTGAAAAAAAACGTTCAACCGTCTCTTTTTTGCTCAAAACCGTGCTACAGCGCCAGTTTTTCGAGCGTTTCAAAGCCATAACGACGTAAAACGGGCAAAAGTTGTTCAGTTTCTTTTGTTATCGCCATACAAAAAGCGATGTTCGCATCAGCGGATTTCGCATCCGGCGCCTCGTGTTCCAGCAACCAGGCCGTCCGACGCGCAATCGCCGCACCGGAATCCACCAGCCGGGTTCCTTCAGGCAGGACCTTTAACAGCTCTTCCTGTAATAGCGGGAAATGGGTACATCCAAGAACAACCGTATCCGGGGGTTCCTGCATCCGCAGCCATGGACGCAGAATGCGGCGCAGCTCTTCAAGCGAGACCGTCTCGCCGTGCAGCTTCGCTTCCGCCATTTCCACCAGCTCCGCGGAACCGAGCATGGCGATCTGGCATTCATTGGCAAAGCGCTCAATAAGCTCGCGCGTATAAGGACGTTTTACCGTACCACGCGTCGCCAGCAAACCCACGATGCCGTTCGCCGTCAGACGCGCAGCAGGTTTGATTGCCGGAACAACGCCCACAACCGGGAACGGGAATTTTTCGCGCAGGGCAGGAAGAGAGACCGTGCTTGCCGTATTACAGGCAATGACCGCCAGCGCCAGGGGGTAGCGCTTTTGTACCGCGGTGACGATTTCAACCACACGCTCAACAATAAAGTCTTCACTCTTTTCCCCATACGGGAACGCGACGTTATCGAAGGCGTAGATGTAATGGAGATCCGGCAGGAGCTGCCGAATCTCATCATAGACCGAAAGCCCACCGACGCCGGAATCAAACACCAGCACGGTGGGACGCGGATCAGAAGGTGTAGCTGCCAGACAAGGTGTATTCCCGTCCTGCAGTTTGGTAGCCATAAACTGTCTCGTAATCTTTATCGAACAGGTTGGCTATTTTACCACGAACTGTGAGATGAGAGGTGACGGGATATGAAACCGCGACGTCCCACAGGCTGACGCCGCCCATTTTCACGCGTTCTGTTGCATAGGTATTCGGATCAACGGCAACGTCATAGCGAGTGCCCAGATAACGGTACGCCAGATTCCAGTCGAGATCCCACACCTGCCAGTCAAGCTGATACTTAACCTGCTGCTTTGAGCGACGTGCCAGGACTTCGTTGGTTTTCACATTGCGCGGGTCAACGTAGTCATAGGAAATTTGGTGCCCTACCGGTCCGGTATCGAACTGCGCCGTCACCTCAATCCCTTTGATGCGAGCCTCATCCACGTTGTAATAACGGTAGGTCCGCGGGTCGCTGTTAATCAGGTTATCAATATCATTACGATAACCCGTCACGCGCCAGTTTACCGGCCCCGTCAGGCCTTCAAAACCACCTTCCCACTGCTTACTCTCTTCTGGCTTCAGGTCCGGATTGCCGTAATCCTTACTGTGGATCTGGCTCATGGTCGGCGCTTTATACGCTGTGCCGTAAGAACCGATGATGCGATACCCGTCGATGAACTCCCATGCGGCGCTGGTCTGCCAGGTGGCATGATTGCCAAAGTTAGAGTTATCGTCATTACGCGCCGCCGCTTCCAGCGTCACGCTGTTGAACTGCTGCATCGCCGAAAGGAACACGCCGGTATTACGTTGTTCGTAACCTTTTTCCAGATAGCCCGTACCCGCCTGGGTTTTCTGCTTCTGCCAGTCCAGACCCGCGCCGATATTGCCGTGCCCCACTTCAACCGTATTCAGCCACTGGGTGGTGTACTGCTTCACGTCATCCATGGTTGCGGAGTCAGCGTAGCGGCCTTTTTTCGGATCATAGTTCTGATCTTTGCTACGGCCATACCCTGCCACCAGCTGTGACTGGAAAATACCCTGGTTATAGCGCAACCCGGTGTCCCAGTTCTGGCTGTAAACCTGACGCGTGTCCGGCCGCCCATCAATGCCGTTCGCGCCATAGTGATCGTAACCGTCATACGCGGAGCGGTTATCGTAGCCAAAGCCACGGACGAATCCGCTGACGCTGTCGGTAAACTGCTGCTCCACCGAGCCAAACAGCGATTTACTCATAAAACCATCGCGGTCTGGCTGGCGCGGGGCATCTTTTGCGGCAATATCAAAACCACGGGTATAGGTATAATCACCGGCCATGGTGATTTTGGTTTTATCGAACACCTGCTGGAAGGCACCGTTATAGTTTTGATACCCCTTTGAACCGACACCCGCAGAAATTTCCGCACCCGGCTTGTCGCGCCCGGTAATGATGTTAATCACACCGCCAATCGCGTCGGAGCCATACAGCGCCGAACGTGGGCCGCGAATGTACTCAATACGCTGAATCAGCGACGTCGGAATTTGGCTTAAATCGGGAACGTTGCTGATCCCGGCATTATTCAGAGGGATACCATCAATCAGTACCAGAACATGGCGGGATTCCGTACCGCGAATAAACGTTGAAGAGGTCGACCCCATCCCGCCGCTTTGTGCGATGTCCACACCCGGCAGGCGTGACATGATTTCCACAACACTCGTTGCCTGCCAGCGTTCAATATCCTCACGGGTCACGACGGAGGTCGGAGCCAGAACGGTTTTTGCTGGTTGTTCGAAACGGTTTGCTGTCACCACCAACGAGTCGGCGCTTTCCTGCGCCCAGCCCGAAAATGCCGTGACGGAAAACACCGTCAACAGCGATACTTTTTTAATCATTGTTAAAGCATCCACAATATAAGAAGGATGCCGCAGGCCTCACCGATAGCACGCGATGATGAAACCAAATGCGACGTGATCCCGGCAGGTCTTCGGGCTGGGTGGCGTTATACGGATGAAGACTTCCCATTTTCACAGTGTCTACAACTCTCATCCCGCCAGTCTTTACCGCTGCGCGTCAGCTCCAGATTTGCACTGGATTCCCTTTTCACTCTCAGGAGACCGGAAACAGAATGCTACAATTAGACACGTATAGATGTCCAGATAGCTATTAGCCATTAAATCTGGACATCCACTGCACAATCCCTACAATCCCCGCGTAATTCTTTATCACTCAGGACGCATCATGACCCCCGAACACCTCCCGACAGAACAGTACGACGCACAGCTGGCAGAAAAAGTTGTCCGCCTGCAAAGTATGATGACGCCTTTCAACGCGCCGGTTCCCGAGGTGTTTCGTTCTCCGGTCAGCCACTACCGTATGCGCGCTGAGTTCCGCATCTGGCACGATGGCGATGACCTGTACCACATCATTTTCGATCAGCAGACGAAATCCCGTATTCGCGTAGACAGTTTTCCGGCGGCGAGTGAGCTCATCAACCAGCTGATGACGCTGATGATCGACGGTGTGCGCAACAATCCGGTACTGCGCAACAAGCTGTTCCAGATTGACTACCTGACCACCCAAAGCAATCAGGCCATTGTTTCTCTGCTCTATCACAAAGCACTGACCGACGAGTGGCGCGAGCAGGCAGAAGCCCTGCGCGATGCGCTGCGCGCGCAGAATATCAACGTGCACCTGATTGGCCGCGCGACCAAAACCAAAATCATGCTGGACCAGGATTACATCGACGAGCGTCTGCCGGTGGCAGGAAAAGAGATGGTTTACCGTCAGGTGGAGAACAGCTTCACCCAGCCGAATGCCGCCATGAACGTGCAGATGCTGGAGTGGGCGTTGAAGGCGACGGAAGGGTCTAAGGGCGATCTGCTGGAACTCTACTGCGGTAACGGCAACTTCTCGCTGGCGCTGGCGCGTAACTTCGAACGCGTGCTGGCGACGGAAATCGCCAAACCGTCGGTGGCAGCCGCGCAGTACAACATCGCCGCTAACCATATTGATAACGTACAAATTATTCGTATGGCGGCAGAAGAGTTTACCCAGGCGATGAACGGCGTACGCGAGTTTAACCGCCTGCAAGGGATTGATTTGAAGAGCTACCAGTGTGAGACAATTTTTGTCGATCCGCCGCGCAGCGGGCTGGACAGCGAAACCGAGAAGATGGTGCAGGCGTACCCGCGTATTTTGTACATCTCCTGTAACCCGGAGACGCTGTGCAAGAATCTGGAAACATTAAGCCAGACGCACAAGGTTGAACGTCTGGCGCTGTTCGATCAGTTCCCGTATACGCACCATATGGAGTGCGGTGTACTGCTCACGGCGAAGTAACTAGCCGGCGTTTTTGGCAGGTGGCGCTTCGCTTACCTGCCCTACTCAGACCTCATTACTCTGGCAACTCGCTCTTGCGGCTACGCATGCGAGAGCCAATCCAGAACACCAGCGCCACAGACAGTACCGCAGGCAGGAAGTTAGAGCCAATATCCGGATACTCCGCGCGCACCACCGTGCTATAAAGCAATACACCCAGAATAAAACAGGCTGCGGCCAGTCCCGGTAACCCAACTGGCATCGTGCGGTTCAGATAACGTTGATGCAGGCAGTACACCGTCAGCACCAGCGCGATAATCGGGAAAATCGAGAACGGTACAATTGAGCTGAAAACCGCCGCAAACGTACCATTAATGGATAAGCCAGCGATCAATGCCAGCAACAGCGTTCCTTTATCCTGACCTGACTGTTTCATTACTCACCTTCACTCATCGTTTTGATGTGCCAACTTCTCTTGTTCACGGCGATACCAGTAGTACGCGCCTTTAGAAATCATCCGCAGCTGCAATACCAGTCGCTCTTCGAGTTGCTTACGTTGTTCAATGCTGACATCCAGCGCTTCAGCACCCGCGCTGAACACAATCGTCACCATCGCCTCAGCCTGTGCTTCAGTAAACGCACGCGGCATATGGTTTTCGAGTTCAAGATAGTCGGCAAGTTCCGCGATGAAATGCTGAATTTCACGCGCGACGGCGGCACGAAACGCGGCTGACGTTCCGGAACGCTCACGCAACAGCAGGCGAAACGCGTTAGGGTTATTGCCGATAAATTCCATAAATGTCGACACGGAAGTGCGGATCACGCTGCCGCCCTTGGCGATACGCTGACGCGCCTGACGCATAAGCTGGCGCAGCATCAAACCGCTCTCGTCGACCATGGTCAGGCCCAGTTCATCCACATCACGGAAATGACGATAGAAGGACGTTGGCGCAATCCCGGCCTCGCGCGCCACTTCACGCAGGCTCAAACTGGCAAAACTCCGCTCAGCACTCAGTTGACTGAATGCGGCTTCCACCAGCGAACGCCGGGTTTTCTCTTTTTGTTGTGCTCTTACGCCCATCACGATAGTTGAATCCTTCCAAAGGCCCGTTGGCACTATACCAGAGAATAAAATTAATCTGTTTACCTGACTTTGTGAATGATTGTTTACGCGCGGTTTGTGCTCCACTGCCCGAAAAAAGCACAACGATAATTGGGTTACCCTGGCAATGATGTTATGATTCTGTTGCTTTTATGTATAAGAACAGGTAAGCCTTGCCATGCCACATTCCTACGATTACGACGCAATAGTTATTGGTTCCGGCCCCGGCGGCGAAGGTGCTGCTATGGGTCTGGTAAAACAGGGAGCCAGAGTAGCGGTTATTGAGCGCTACCATAATGTCGGCGGCGGTTGCACCCACTGGGGCACCATCCCTTCGAAAGCCCTCCGCCACGCCGTTAGCCGCATTATCGAATTTAACCAGAACCCTCTTTACAGCGACCACTCCCGACTTCTTCGCTCCTCCTTTGCCGATATCCTGAATCACGCAGACACGGTCATTAACCAGCAGACGCGCATGCGTCAGGGTTTCTATGAGCGCAACCACTGTGAAATTCTGCAAGGGAACGCGCATTTTGTGGATGAACACACCCTGGCGCTGGAGTGCCACGACGGTTCGGTTGAGACGCTCACCGCTGAAAAATTTGTGATCGCCTGCGGCTCCCGTCCTTACCATCCGGCAGACGTGGATTTCTCGCACCCGCGCATTTACGACAGCGACTCCATCCTCAGCCTGCACCACGAGCCACGCCATGTGATCATTTATGGTGCGGGGGTGATTGGCTGTGAATATGCGTCGATCTTCCGCGGAATGGAGGTCAAAGTTGATTTGATCAACACCCGCGACCGGCTGTTGGCGTTCCTCGATCAGGAGATGTCAGATTCCCTCTCCTACCACTTCTGGAACAGTGGCGTGGTGATTCGCCACAACGAAGAGTACGAGAAGATTGAGGGCTGCGATGACGGTGTGATCATGCACCTGAAATCCGGTAAGAAGCTGAAAGCCGACTGCCTGCTGTATGCCAACGGCCGTACCGGCAACACGGATTCATTGCAGCTGGAGAATATCGGGCTTGAAACCGACAGCCGCGGTCAGCTCAAGGTCAACAGCATGTACCAGACTGCGCTGCCGCACGTTTACGCGGTGGGCGACGTGATTGGTTACCCAAGCCTGGCCTCCGCCGCTTACGATCAGGGCCGCATCGCCGCACAGGCGCTGGTGAAAGGTGAAGCGACGGCGCATCTGATTGAAGATATCCCGACGGGGATCTACACCATTCCGGAAATCAGTTCTGTCGGCAAAACCGAGCAGCAGCTTACGGCCATGAAGGTGCCTTACGAGGTGGGTCGTGCCCAGTTTAAACATCTGGCGCGGGCGCAAATCGTGGGAATGAGCGTGGGTACACTGAAGATCCTGTTCCATCGCGAGACGAAAGAGATCCTCGGTATTCACTGCTTCGGTGAACGCGCGGCGGAAATCATTCATATCGGCCAGGCGATCATGGAGCAAAAAGGTGGTGGCAACACCATTGAGTACTTCGTTAACACCACCTTTAACTACCCGACCATGGCGGAAGCTTATCGGGTCGCTGCGCTGAACGGCTTAAACCGCCTGTTTTAACGCGCTGTCAAAATGGCCATCCATCGCACCGCGGATGGCCTCTGCCAGCTGCTCATAGCGGCTGCGCAGCGGTGACCCCGGACGATAAACCAGACCAATGGTGCGACGCGGCTCCGGCTTAATACACGGCAGATAGACCACGCCATCACGTTTACGCTCGTGCGGCACGGCCAGCGCCGGCAACAGCGTAATACCGCTTCCCGCCGCCACCATATTACGCAGCGTTTCCAGGCTGGTTGCGCGGAAATGGGTATCTTCATCGGCACCCGCTTCGAAGCAGAAGCCCATCGCCTGATCGCGCAGACAGTGGCCGTCTTCCAGCATCAGCAGTTTTTCACCGGCCAGATCGGCCATCGGTACGCGATCGCGGTTCGCCCACGGGTGATCTTCATAAATCGCCAGCATCATCGGCTCATCGAACAGCGGTACTTCAATAAACGCTTCACTCTCTTTAACGAGCGCCAGAATCGCACAGTCGAGCTTACCGCTGTCTAACTGCGCCAGCAGCTGATGGGTTTGCGCTTCATGCAGGTACATTTCGAGTTTCGGGAACGTCTGGTGCAGCATCGGAATGATTTGCGGCAACAGGTACGGGCCAACGGTTGGGATCAGGCCAATATGCAGCGGGCCGGACATCGCTTCCCCCTGCTGGCTTGCCATTTCCTTGAGCACTTTGACCTCGCGCAGTACGGTGCGCGCCTGATCCACCAGCAGCAGACCTGCCTGCGTGAACAGTACTTTACGACTGGTGCGCTCCAGCAGCATCACGCCCAGCTCATCTTCCAGCTTGCGGATCTGACCGCTCAGCGTTGGCTGGCTGACATGGCAGGAGTCTGCCGCGCGGCGAAAATGGCGATGCTCAGCTAACGCTACCAGGTATTCAAGATCACGAATATTCATTATTCATCCTCCGTCGCCACGATAGTTCATGGCGATAGATAGCATAGCAACGAACGATTATCCCTATCAAGCATTCTGTTGAATAATACATCACATAGACGAGGCGGCACGTGTTTGACCCTTGACGTCCCCGCACCGTCAGCGAGTTTCTCTCAAAACTCGAAAAACTAAAGCCAACGTGAACTTTTGCGGACCCCGTGGTCCGCTTTTTTTTGCGTAAAAAAAAGCCCAGCACTAAGCTAGGCTCCGTTTTTCTCCCTCTCCCAGTGGGAGAGGGCCGGGGTGAGGGCACCAGCCCGCACGGTTTAAACCAACCGGTTTTTCGCATCCGCAATCGCCTGCGCTACCTGCTTCGGTGACACGCCGCCTTTCGCTGCACGCTTATCCAGGCAGGATTGCAGGGCCAGAATCGGGTAGACATCATCCCCGATAACCGCGCTGAATTTTTGCAGGTCGGCAAGCGCCAGCTCTTCAAGGGCTTTACCCTGACGAATCGCTTCCACTACCGCTTCACCCACAATATGGTGCGCCTCGCGGAACGGTACGCCTTTCGCCACCAGGTAGTCCGCCAGCTCGGTAGAGTTAGCATACCCCTGCTGCGCCGCTTCCTGGCAGCGCGGACGTTTCACCTGAATGCCGTCCAGCACCAGCGCGCCCATATGCAGACAGTCCAGCCAGGTGTCGAGCGCGTCGAACAGCCCCTCTTTGTCTTCCTGCATGTCTTTGTTGTACGCCAGCGGCAGCCCTTTCAGGGTCATCATCATACCGGTCAGCGCACCCTGCACGCGGCCACATTTCCCGCGGATCAGCTCCAGCGCGTCCGGGTTTTTCTTCTGCGGCATCAGGGAGGAGCCGGACGTCACACGGTCGGACAGCTCCACAAACCCGGCTTCGCCAGAGTTAAAGAAGATCAGGTCTTCGGCAAAGCGCGACAGGTGCACCATCCCGATAGATGCATTTGAGAGCAGTTCCAGCACGTGGTCACGGTCAGAGACGCTGTCCAGACTATTGCGGGTGGCGGAGGCAAAGCCCAGCCAGCCTGCCAGCTGCTCACGGTCAATTTCATAAGCCGTACCGGCAAGCGCGCCGCTGCCCAGCGGGCTCACGTCCAGACGCTTTAAGGTATCCTGTAAACGGCTCTCATCACGCGCCAGCATCTCAACATAGGCCAGACACCAGTGCGCGAACGTCACCGGCTGCGCGCGTTGCAGGTGGGTATAACCCGGCATCACCGCGTCCTGATTGTTCTGCGCGGTGTCCACCAGCGCGCCCTGCAACTGACGATTCGCCGCCAGCAGTTCGCCGACGGTCTCTTTGCACCACAGCTTCAGGTCGGTCGCCACCTGGTCATTACGGCTACGCCCGGTATGGAGCTTTTTACCCAACTGGCCGACTTTGTCGATCAGTTTGCCTTCCACCCAGCTGTGAATATCTTCAGCATCGCTCTGGAGGATTTGCTGCGGATCCAGACGCACCTCTTCCAGCAGATTGTTCAGCGCCTCTTCCAGCTGCTGCTGTTCGTCTGCGGTCAGCACGCCAACGGTCACCAGCGCTTTGGACCAGGCCACAGAGCCGACAATATCCTGTTCGGCCAGGCGGTAGTCGAAGCGCAAAGAGTCGTTGAACTGTTTGAACCGCTGATCCGCTGCCTGTGTAAAACGCCCACCCCAAAGTGCCATAACGAATTTCCTTAATGATGATATTTTTGCCCGGTGGCGCTGCGCTTACCGGGCCTACAAAATTCACGTAGGCCGGATAAGCAAAGCGCCATCCGGCACAGAAACTTAAGCCAGAATACGCGTACCAATCGGCGTACCGTTAAACAGCGCCGGGAGTTGCTCCGCGTGCCGCCAGGAGGCGATATCCACCGGGCGACCCAACGTGCGGGCCGCATCCAGCGCCGCATTCACTTTAACAATCATGCCGTCGGTGATAATGCCTTGATCGATCAGCTGCTCGGCTTTTGCGGCGGTCATTTCCGCAATACGCTGGCCTTTGCCGTCCAGTATGCCGCTCACGTCGGAGAGCAGGATCAGGTCTGCGCCCAGCGTGGCCGCCAGCGCGGTTGCCGCCTGGTCCGCATTGACGTTCATCAGCTCGCCCTCTTCGGTCACGCCGATTGAGCTCACCACCGGCAGGAAACCGCCTTCCAGCAGGGTGTTAATCAGCTTAGGCGAACCCGGCTGCGCCAGTCCAACATGGCCAAGCTCTTCGTCAAGCTGGGTCACTTTCACGCTATCGCCATCGCCCAGACAGAGGCCAACGGAGGCGATATGGTGTTTCTTCGCCCACGCCAGCAGCGTTTTGTTCGCTGTGCCCGCCAGCGCGCCGGTAATGATGTCAATCTGGTCGGCAGGCGTCACGCGCAGGCCATTTTTCTTTTTCACCGGCAGGTTGAGCCCTTTCATCAGCTCATCCACCACACAGCCGCCGCCGTGCACAATCACCAGCGGACGTTGGTGTGATTCACGATAGTTCACCAGTGCGTTAAACAGGCGCTCCAGCGCTTCTTCGCTGTCCAGCAGTACACCACCGAGTTTGATAATTAATGGGTTCATCATCACACCTTAAATAAGAGCCTGCGTTTCAGGGAAGCCGAAACGAATATTTGCACACTGCATTGCCTGTGCGGCAGCGCCTTTGAGTAGGTTATCTTCTGCTGCCACCACGATGAGATGCTCACCCTGCACGGCAAAGCCGATATCGCAGAACGGCAGGCCGACCACATTTTTCAGCGCCGGCACGCCTTTGTCGTACAGGCGCACCAGCGGTTTGTCCGCATACGCCTGCGTGAAGACCTCGTTCACCTGTTCTTTGTTCACACCCGGCTTCAGGCGGCAGGTAATGGTTTCGAGGATCCCGCGCGGGAAGCTGCCCAGATGCGGGGTGAAAATGACGTCCGCGCCCAGATGCGTCGTGATTTCAGGATGATGACGGTGGTTAAACACGCCATACGGCTGAAGGCTCACTTCGCAGAAGCTGTTGGAGATTGCCGCTTTGCGCCCGGCGCCGCTCACGCCGCTGGTGGCGTTGATCACCGGCCACTGGTTCAGATCCAGCAACCCCGCGTCGATCAGCGGCTTCAGGGAAAGCTGCGCCGCCGTCGGGTAGCATCCCGGAACGGCAATCAGGTTCACTTCTTTCAGTTTATCTGCGCTCCACTCCGCCAGGCCGTACACCGCTTTTTCAAGCAGATCCGGATGCTGGTGGGTGAAACCGTAATATTTTTCGTAGAACGCGCCGTCGTTAACGCGGAACGCGCCGGAGAGATCGAACACCACGCATCCGGCTGCCAGGAACTGCGGCGCCAGGTCGTGACTGACCTCGTGTGCGGTGGCTAAAAACACCACGTCAACGCCGTCGGTAAACTCGCTGATGTCAGACATGGGCTGCAAAGGCAAATCAACCACGCCCTTAAGTTGTGGATGCAAATCGGAAATTAACTTTCCGGCATCATTGCTTTGCGCTGACACGGTCAAAGCGGTTATGGTCATATGAGGGTGGCGATTTACGTAGCTTACAAGCTCTGCGCCCGCATAACCGCTAGCGCCTACAATCAGCGTATTCAACATCGGGTTCCTTTATGCTCAACGTTAATGTATTTTTATTCACATTTATTGCATGAATATTGATACTATCACGACCTAAGGTGTGTCAACAATGAAAATGAACTTACCGCCATTTATCGAGATTTACCGCGCCCTGATCGCCACACCCTCCATCAGCGCGACGGAAGAAGCCCTGGATCAGAGCAATGAGTCTTTAATCAATCTGCTGGCGGGTTGGTTTAGCGATCTTGGGTTTAACGTTGAGGTTCAGCCCGTCCCCGGAACACGCCACAAATTTAACCTGCTCGCCAGTACCGGACATGGCGCGGGCGGCCTGCTGCTGGCTGGGCACACTGACACCGTGCCGTTTGATGATGGCCGCTGGACGCGCGATCCGTTCACGCTGACCGAGCATGACAACAAGCTTTATGGTCTGGGCACCGCCGACATGAAAGGCTTCTTCGCCTTTATCCTCGACGCGCTGCGTGACGTGGACGTGACGAAGCTGAAAAAACCGCTCTACATTCTGGCGACCGCCGATGAAGAGACCAGCATGGCGGGCGCACGTTATTTCTCTGAAAACACATCGATTCGTCCTGACTGCGCGATCATCGGCGAACCGACCTCTCTGCAACCGATTCGGGCGCACAAAGGCCATATTTCTACCGCGGTGCGCGTACTGGGCCAGTCTGGCCACTCCAGCGATCCGGCGCGCGGCGTGAACGCCATTGAGCTGATGCATGACGCGATTGGCCGCATCATGACCCTGCGCGACGATCTGAAAGAGCGCTATCACTACGAGGCGTTCACCGTGCCTTACCCAACGCTTAACCTCGGCAGCCTGCACGGCGGTGATGCGTCCAACCGTATCTGCGCCTGCTGCGAACTGCATATGGATATCCGTCCTCTGCCGGGCATGACGCTGAGCGATCTGGATGGCTTACTGAACGAAGCGCTGGCACCGGTCAGCGAGCGCTGGCCGGGCCGTCTGACGGTCTCCGAACTGCATCCGCCGATTCCAGGCTACGAATGCCCGCCTGACCATCAGCTGGTTCAGGTAGTGGAAAAACTGCTCGGCGAGAAAACCGACGTGGTGAACTACTGCACCGAAGCGCCGTTTATTCAGACGCTGTGCCCGACGCTGGTTCTGGGCCCTGGCTCCATCAACCAGGCACACCAGCCGGACGAATATCTCGAAACCCGCTTCATCAAGCCCACCCGCGAACTCATTACCCAGGTTGTGCATCACTTCTGCTGGCATTAAAACCGCACCGAAAAGTCCCCTCTCCCTGTGGGAGAGGGTTAGGGTGAGGGCAACAAATCGCATGATCACCGTCACATTTCCATAAGCATCTCTTATCTGACGCAATGCGAATTAAATTTCGTAAATTGTCCGCATTTATTCGTCTGCTGAACCGTTTTCGCAGCAATTGACGACGGGGGTTTTACGTGGCTTTATAAAGGGAGATGACAAAATAATGTCCAGAAGATTTTCGCCTGGGCATAAACAAAAATGATGGGGTGACTGGGTTTTTATGAACGAACAATATTCCGCGTTGCGTAGTAATGTCAGTATGCTCGGCAAAGTGCTTGGAGATACCATCAAAGACGCACTGGGGGAGAACATCCTCGACCGCGTTGAAACCATCCGCAAGCTGTCCAAATCTTCCCGCGCCGGTAATGAGGCCAACCGTCAGGAGCTGCTTACCACCTTGCAGAACCTCTCCAACGATGAGCTGCTGCCCGTTGCCCGCGCCTTCAGCCAGTTCCTGAACCTGGCAAACACCGCTGAGCAATACCACAGCATTTCGCCAAAAGGCGAAGCGGCCAGCAACCCGGAAGTCATTGCCCGCACCCTTCGTAAACTCAAAGACCAGCCCGACCTCAACGAAGCGACCATCAAAAAAGCGGTGGAATCCCTTTCGCTGGAGCTGGTGCTGACCGCACACCCAACCGAAATCACCCGTCGTACGCTGATCCACAAAATGGTGGAAGTGAACAACTGTCTGAAGCAGTTGGATAACAAAGACATCGCCGACTACGAACGTAACCAGCTTATGCGCCGCCTGCGCCAGCTGATTGCCCAGTCCTGGCACACCGATGAAATTCGTAAGCATCGCCCAAGCCCGGTCGACGAAGCCAAGTGGGGCTTTGCGGTGGTGGAAAACAGCCTGTGGGAAGGGGTACCCAACTACCTGCGCGAGCTGAACGAACAGCTGGAAGAAAATCTGGGCTATCGCCTGCCGGTCGACTTTGTGCCGGTTCGCTTCACCTCCTGGATGGGCGGCGACCGCGACGGCAACCCGAACGTGACGGCGGAAATCACCCGTCACGTCCTGCTGCTGAGCCGCTGGAAAGCAACCGACCTGTTCCTGAAAGATATTCAGGTGCTGATCTCCGAGCTGTCGATGGTGGAAGCGACGCCGGAACTGCGCGCGCTGGCCGGTGAAGAAGGCGCCAGCGAGCCGTACCGCTTCCTGATGAAAAAGCTGCGCGGTCAGCTGATGGCCACTCAGGCCTGGCTGGAAGCGCGCCTGAAAGGCCAGCGCCTGCCGAAGCCGGAAGGTCTGCTGAGCCAGAACGAACAGCTCTGGGAGCCTCTATACGCCTGCTATAAATCGCTCCAGGCTTGTGGGATGGGCATCATTGCCAACGGCGAACTGCTCGACACCCTGCGCCGCGTGAAGTGTTTCGGCGTGCCGCTGGTGCGTATCGACGTTCGTCAGGAAAGTACCCGTCATACCGAAGCGCTGGGCGAGCTGACCCGCTACCTCGGCATTGGCGACTACGAAAGCTGGTCAGAAGCCGACAAACAGGCGTTCCTGATCCGCGAGCTGAACTCCAAGCGCCCGCTGCTGCCGCGCAACTGGGAGCCAAGCAATGACACCCGCGAAGTGCTCAACACCTGTAAAGCGATTGTAGATGCGCCGAAAGGATCTGTGGCCGCCTACGTGATCTCCATGGCGAAGACCCCGTCCGACGTGCTGGGCGTTCACCTTCTGCTGAAAGAAGCGGGCATTGACTATGCTCTGCCGGTAGCACCGCTATTTGAGACTCTCGACGACCTGAACAACGCTAACGACGTGATGACCCAGCTGCTGAACATCGACTGGTATCGCGGCTTTATTCAGGGCAAACAGATGGTGATGATCGGCTATTCCGACTCCGCGAAAGATGCGGGGGTGATGGCAGCCTCCTGGGCGCAGTATCAGGCACAGGATGCACTGATCAAAACCTGTGAGAAAGCCGGTATCGAGCTGACCCTGTTCCACGGACGCGGTGGCTCAATTGGTCGTGGCGGTGCGCCTGCACACGCGGCGCTGCTCTCTCAACCACCAGGAAGCCTGAAAGGCGGCCTGCGCGTGACCGAGCAGGGCGAGATGATCCGCTTCAAGTACGGCCTGCCGGAAGTGACCATCAGCAGCCTGTCGCTTTATACCAGCGCGATCCTCGAAGCCAACCTGCTGCCGCCGCCGGAGCCAAAAGAATCCTGGTGCCGGATTATGGACGAACTGTCTGACATCTCCTGCGATCTGTACCGCGGCTACGTGCGTGAAAACAAAGACTTTGTCCCTTACTTCCGCTCGGCCACGCCTGAACAGGAGCTGGGTAAACTGCCGCTGGGTTCGCGCCCGGCCAAGCGTCGTCCGACCGGCGGTGTTGAATCCCTGCGCGCCATTCCATGGATCTTCGCCTGGACGCAAAACCGCTTAATGCTGCCAGCCTGGCTGGGTGCCGGTGCGGCGCTGCAAAAAGTGGTGGAAGACGGTAAGCAGAGCGAACTGGAAACCATGTGCCGCGACTGGCCATTCTTCTCTACCCGTCTGGGAATGCTGGAGATGGTCTTCTCGAAGGCCGACCTGTGGCTGGCGGAATACTACGATCAGCGCCTGGTGAAGCCGGAGCTGTGGGCGCTGGGCAAAGAGCTGCGCGAACTGCTGGAAGGCGACATCAAAGTGGTGCTGGATATCGCCAATGACTCCCACCTGATGGAAGACCTGCCGTGGATCGCCGAGTCTATCCAGCTGCGTAACATCTACACCGACCCGCTGAACGTTTTACAGGCAGAGCTGCTGCACCGTTCGCGTCTGGCGGAAGAGGAAGGTAAAGAGCCGGATCCACGCGTTGAACAGGCGCTGATGGTAACGATAGCAGGCGTTGCGGCAGGTATGCGTAACACCGGTTGATCGGTTTTGCCAGGTGGCGCTTACGCTTACCCGCCCTAAAATAGGCTTTTCGTAGGCCCGGCAAGCACCAGCGCCGCCGGGCAATACCCTGGTATCCACACCATGCACCACGACATTACCCACATCCTGACTAACCTGATCAACAGCACTACGCCGCTGCGTCAGGTGCATTTTGCAAACTCCGCTACCTCCGCCCCCGAACTTGCCTTGCAGGTCGATTTTCCACGTCTGGAGATCGCGATCGAAGGTTCGATGAAAGACCAGGCTGGCTGCGTTTTACAGCAGGGTGATGTTTTATACGTCCCGGCTGGCGGCTGGAATAATCCACAATGGCAAGCACCCGCAACAACGCTGAGCATCCTGTTTGGCAAACAGCAGCTTGGGTTTAGCCTTTTGCACTGGAATGGTATAGACGTTCGAAACCTGACAAAGCAGCACGTTGCCCGCCGCGGTCCCCGTATTGGATCGCTACTCTTACAGACGCTTCATGAAATGCAGATGCAACCGCATGAGCAACAAACCGCGCGGCTGATTATTGCCAGCCTGCTTAGCCACTGCGTCGACCTGCTGGGTAGTCAGATCCAAACCGCCTCCCGCAGCCAGGCTTTGTTTGAAGCAATTCGGGTCTATATTGACGAACACTACGCCACTCCCCTTACCCGGGAATCCGTCGCGCAGGCGTTTTATATCTCCCCAAACTACCTGTCGCATCTGTTCCAGAAAACGGGCGCAGTGGGTTTCAATGAGTACCTGACGCACACCCGACTGGAACACGCGCGCCAGTTACTGAAAGGATATGATTTGAAAGTGAAAGAGGTGGCGCATGCCTGCGGATTTGTCGACAGCAACTATTTCTGCCGGTTGTTTCGTAAAAACACCGAGCGTTCGCCGTCAGAATACCGTCGCCAGTATCACAGCCAGCTCACCGGGAAGGTCATTAGTCCAGAATGACCTGAGTATGCTGCGGAGCGGCTAACATTTTACGCACCGCCCCCATCACCTTTTGTGGGTCGCGTAAAAAGGCGCTAATACCGCACTTCACGTAGCGCGCATGCTCGAAACGTTCGCTGCCCGCCAGTTCGATATCGGTAATGAGCAATACGACATCGGCTCGCCGTATGTCGTCTTCCGTAAGCTCGCACTCAACACCCAGCGCTCCCTGCGTCTCAATGTTAACGCTCCACTTCTCCTGCTGGCAGAGCTTTTCCAGACGTTCGGCAGCCATATAGGTATGTGCGACGCCACTGACACACGCGGTCACCGCCACCAGATGACGTCCCGTTATCACTGTCATGTTCAGCCTCCCACGGTAACATTGAAACCTTCGCGCTCTGCCAGTTGACGCATCGCTGACACCTCATCTTCTGTCGGAGGGGTCGCTTGCCGCATTCCCCACTCCTGTCCCAGCAGACGGTATTTTGGCTCCCCATACTGATGAAAGGGCAATAAATGCAGTTGCCGTATTCCTGAAGGTAGCAGGAAAGCCAGCACGCGCGCCATGTTCGTTTCGTTAAGCGTATAGCCAGGAATAAGCGGCACACGAGGAATCACGTTTATCCCGTCAGCCACCAGCTGGCGGAAATTATCCAGCACTCTGGGAAGATTCATTGCCACAATCGATTGGGCCAGATCCGCGTCCATGATCTTTAAATCAAACAACACTTCATCACACTGGCGAGCCAGCGGCATTAATCGGGACAAAGGGGCATCGCCTGCCGTTTCGATGGCCGTATGCACGCCGAAACGGCGTAAACCCTGTAGAAATTTTGTCGCGAAAGGCGCATGCAGCAACACTTCGCCACCCGAGAGCGTCACCCCACCTCCAGAGGAACGAAAGAAAACATCGTCTTTCATTACCTCGCTTACCAGCTCCTCCAGCGTAACATCCCGCCCAATAGGCTCAAATGCGCCGGAGGGGCACTCATCGACGTCCCGCAAACAGGGTGCGCAGTGAAGACATTTGCTTTCTCTGCGCACCGTTTCGATTTTCGGTGAAATCGACTCCGGATTCGCACACCACGGACAGCGATGAGGACAACCTTTAAAAAAGACCACCGTACGGATGCCGCGACCGTCATTCAATGAGTAGCGCTGGATATTGAAAATACGCGCCACCTCGGCGTGCGTTTCAACCACGTCACAGCTGATGCGCTGTGCGGCGGATAATGTCATCCTGGATCTCCTTCGATAACTCAACAAAGAAGGCGCTGTAGCCAGCAACGCGCACCACCAGCCCGGCAAAATCCTGTGGACGCTGTTGCGCTTCACGCAATGTTTCCGCGTTCACCACGTTGAACTGGATATGCTGCAACTTAAGCTGGGTGAAAGCACGAAGGAAATCCGCCAGCTTTTGCAGCCCGGCATCGCCTTCCAGCGTCGCAGGGGTAAATTTAACGTTTAACAGCGTACCGTTAGATAACAGATAGTTATCCAGCTTGCTTACCGATTTAAGTACCGCCGTTGGGCCCTGCATATCTTGCCCAAGCATCGGGGAGAGCCCACCGTCAGCCAGTTGCTCTCCGGCAAAGCGGCCATCCGGTGTAGCTCCCACCACCGCCCCCAGCGGCACGTGCGCCGATACGGTATAAGAGCCTGGCGTGAACTGTCCGCCGCGCGGGTTCCGGTATTTTTCGACCTCTTTACAGTAATGGCGCAACAGTTCAGCGCTGATATTGTCGACATCATCGATATCATTGCCGTATTTTTCGAAGCGATTGATCAACCTTGCACGCACCTTTTCTCCCTCGGGGGTGGCAAAGTTCGCTTTTAACACGGCTAAGAGCTCATCAAAACTTAAGCGCTGCTGTTCAAAGACCAGCCCTTTCAGGGCGTGCAGTGAATCACTCAGATTGGCTATCCCGATCCCCTGAACGCCAGAAAAGTTATACCGCGCCCCGCCGTCGGTAATATCTTTCCCTGATTCAAGACAATCGCTGATAAATGAAGAGAGCAACGGCACCGGTGCCCAGTCTCGATGGCCGATATCGCAGATGTTGCTCCCCTCAACCATCAGCGCAATGTAGTGATTAATTTTGGCGCGAATATGGTCCAGCAAGCCTTCATAACTCAGCGCAGCATTACCTTCGTTCTCCTGCATCGCGATTTCCATTACTTTCAGCAGGTTAAACATCGCGATATCGTGCAGGCCATAGGTTTTACCCGGAATTGACAGTTCTACACAGCCAACCACCGCGTAGTCGCGCGCATCCTCCAGCGACACACCCCGATTCAGGAAAGCGGGTACCACCACTTCATCATTGAAAATCTGCGGGATACCGGTGCCCAGGCGGATCGTCTCCGCCGTTTTAAGCAGAAAAGGACGGTCGATAAGTTCGTTAACCCGCACGCCAAGGTTCGGTTGAGGAAGCTGAACGCTCTGGTAAGCATCCAGGCACAGGAAGGAAAGCACATTCACTGCGCTACGACCGCTCTCCGTTAAACCGCCCAACAACGCGGTATAACCCGTCGGGAAACCAGCAAAATAACGTGCGCTACTCGTCGAACGTAAAAGCACCACGTCATTGCATTTCACCCACAGCGATTCCAGTAGCTCTTTCAGAAATGCGGGATCGTCCCCCTGCGAAAACGAAGCCTGATAAAAGGGCAGCATATACTGGTCGAAGCGCCCGATAGAAAGCGAGCTGGCGTTAGATTCGTATTGCAAAATGACGTTCATATACCAGAACAGCTGACACGCCTGCCAGAACGTTTGCGGCTTATGCTGCGCGTTGTGACGCGAGATTTCGGCAATCTTTCGTAGCTCTTCACGCCGTGAAGCGTCATCACAGACGGTTGCAAGCGTTTCAGCCAGCGCAGCATAGCGCAGAATATGGCGCTGGGAGGCTTCAAGCAGAATCAGCGCGGCGGCATAGAACGTGTTCTGAGCATCGCGGGCACAATATTCTCGCATTTGCTCCACCAGCGCACCCAGCCCGTTATTCAGCAGGCGCGGATAATCAATAATGATATGCCCCTGCCCTTTGTCCGTCTGGTTGACGCTGAAAATTTGCGTCCCTACAGCGGCTTTCACCTCATCCGTCATCTGGCTGTTGATGAAATCTTTCATCGACCGTTTTTCCCAGTAGGGATACAGCACGTCGCGGTAGATCTGCTTATCCGCTTCGCCGATCTCGAAGCGGTCCTGCGGACGTGTGGAAAACTGGTCCAGCTCCTTAAGTAGCCAGTACGGATCCATCTCAGGGGACATAATGCCCGCGCGCGGTTTAACGGTGCGGTTTCCGGCAATCAGTTCCTCATCACGAATCGCGATATTCACATGGTCAAGAATGTACGCCGTGGCTTTTGCTCGCCTGAGGATAACCGGCTCGCCCTCCGTCTGTTGATGGCTGGCGGTATAGAGCAAAGCACGCTCAAGCGAGATTTCACGTGGACTGGCAAAAAGTGCGTCTTTCAAACGCTGGATACGATTCGTCATGAGGGAACTCCTGTAACGGAAAACGAACCCGCCCCGAAGGGCGGGAGAGCGTCAGGCGGTTTGCGCCAGGTGGGCATCAATTTTGTTCATGATGGCGTCGGCGCGTTTTACCGCGTCGCTGATATTGACGCGTACAATGGTTTTCCCGGCAAAGCGCTCTTCGAATTTAATGCCGATATCTTTGGTCAGGATCACCATATCGGCGGCGGCAACGTCTTCTGCCGTCAGTTCGTTCTCCAGGCCAATCGACCCCTGCGTTTCAACCTTCACTTCCCAACCTTTAGATTTGGCGGCACTTTCCAGCGCTTCGGCCGCCATGTAGGTATGGGCAACGCCTGACGGACATGCTGTTACTGCGATAATTCGGGCCATGTTCTTTTCCTCAATCAGTTAATTTCGAAATCCAGATCCAGGTCGTCCTCTTTTTCCTCGACCTGTTTTGCATTCTTGCGGGCAAAACTCTTCAGCACGTTAACGCTAATGGCCGTCACCACAGCCCCCACGGCAACCGCCACGATGTAGCCCAGCTTGCCCTCCACCACAGGGAGAACGATGAGCCCGCCCCAACCGGCATAGCATTGTGCGCCCATCACGGCGGCCGTCACTGCGCCACATGCGGATCCCAGCATGATGGAGGGAATAACGCGCAGAGGATCAGCAGCAGCGAACGGAATGGCCCCTTCGGTGACCCCCACGCAGCCCATCACTAATGCAGCCTTACCCGCTTCACGCTCTTCACCGGTAAAATTCTTGCGATTAATCAGCGTCGCCAGGCCTAATCCTAGCGGTGGTATGCAAATAGCCACGGCGGCAATTGCAACGACGGTATAGACGCCCTGCGCAACGCAAATCAGCATGAAGGCATACGCCACTTTGTTGACCGGGCCGCCCATATCGAACGCCAGCATGAGACCGATAATAATGGCGAGTACCACAATGCTGCCCTGCTGCATTCCTTGCAGCCACTGGGTAAGGCCGGTGGTCAGTGCGCCTACAGGCTCGCCCAGCCCCCACATCATGATGCCTGCTGTGATAAACGTGCCGATAATCGGGATGATGAAAATTGGCATAACGGAGCGCAGCACTTTCGGGACCGGCAGTTTTTTCAGGTACCAAACGACAATCCCACCGAAAATCCCGGCGATAATCGCGCCAAAGAACCCGGCACCGAAGCTGTTGCCCACCCAGGCGGCAATTGCACAGGGAGCCAGCGCGGCGCGTTCTGCAATGGAATAGCCGATATAGGCGGCGAGGAATGGCACCATCAGCGTTAACCCCGCCACGCCGATATCAAAGAGTTTTTTCAGGTTGGGATCGGTTGCGGCATCGGGCACCGCGCCTTTGCCATACAACATGACCGAAACCGCCAGCAGAATGCCGCCCGAGACCACAAACGGGATCATGTGCGACACCCCGGTCATCAGATGCTGCCGCGTGTTCTTGAGAATATGCACCAACTCTTTCATATGTCGCTCCTGGCCTAAAACCATAAAGATGTTGTGGCAAACAATAGGCAATCAGGAAGACGGCGGACAGGAGACAAAAAGGCCATTTACTGGATTTTTGTAATGTCGAAATAAAAATGCGATCCGCCTCGACATTTCTGATAGACGTTACACATAAGACAAAGGATCACAACCTGTGAGTCAAATCTCACTTTCCACGTGACATTACATTTGTCCAGCTTTTGGCAGATTTGTCACATGGCGCGCGTCATCAACACACTCGTATGCTGTTGCCCAATGAATGAGGATTGATTTCAGGAGTGTGTATGGCTCTCGTAGTGGAATTTACCTGTGAATTACCCAACGGTGTTCACGCGCGTCCGGCCAGTCATGTGGAAACGCTGTGCAATACGTTTATCTCGCAAATCGAATGGCACAACCTGCGCACAGACCGTAAAGGGAATGCCAAGAGCGCACTGGCAGTCATTGGCACCGATACGCTGGCAGGCGATGCCTGTCGTCTGGTGATCCAAGGTGAAGATGAGCAGAACGCCTATCAGCAACTGGAACAATGGCTCCGGGAAGAGTTCCCACACTGTGATGCGCCGCTCGCAGAAGCCATTAATATTGAGCGCGATCCGCTGCCAGAATCCCTCGCGCGCCTTAATCCAACGCTTTTCCGCGCCCTGCCCGTTTGCAGCGGTAGCGCCCAGGGCGTGTTGACCTTGCTGGCCTCGCTGGATCTCAACGCACTGTCAGATTTAGCCGAAGCGAAAGACGAAGGAGATGAGCAGTTAGCACTGGATAATGGTCTCACCCTGCTGGTGAAAAACATTGAGCTGCGCGCGCTGGACAGCGACAGCACCGCCAGCGCCATTCTTGAAGCCCATCGTTCGCTGGCTACGGATACCTCGCTGCGCCAGCACCTCCTGTCAGGGGTCAACCGGGGCTTAAGCTGCGCTCAGGCCATCATCGCCACGGCGAACCATTTCTGCGATACGTTCTCTCGTTCCAGCAGCACGTATTTGCAGGAGCGTGTGCTGGACGTACGCGACGTCTGCTATCAGCTTTTACAGCATATCTACGGTGAAGCGCGTTTCCCGTCTCCGGGGCAACTGACGCAGCCGAGCGTCTGCCTTGCTGACGACCTCACGCCCGGCCAGTTCCTGGAACTGGATAAAACCTTGCTAAAAGGGCTGCTGTTAAAAAGCGGTGGAACAACCTCGCATACGGTTATTCTTGCACGTTCCTTTAATATTCCGACGCTGGTGGGCGTCGACAATGAAAGCCTGTTGCAGTGGCGCAATCAATCCGTATTTATCGATGGCAATGCTGGTGCCGTCGTGGTCGATGCCAGCGATGCGGTGGCGCGCTACTACCGACAGGAAGCACGGGTACAACAGGCACTACGCGAGCAGCAGGGCATCTGGCTGGACCGGGAAGCCAGAACCGCCGACGGCCTGCGGGTTGAGATTGCCGCGAACATCGCCCATGCGGTGGAAGCGCAGGCAGCCTTTGAGAACGGCGCCGAGGGCGTTGGCCTGTTTCGCACCGAAATGCTTTATATGGACCGCAGCAGCGCGCCCGGTGAAAACGAGCTCTACAACATTTTCTGTCAGGCACTGGAAAGTGCAAACGGGCGCAGCATCATCGTGCGGACCATGGATATCGGCGGCGATAAGCCGGTAGAGTACCTGAAGATCCCGGCCGAAAATAACCCGTTCCTCGGTTACCGCGCCGTACGTATTTACGAAGAGTATGCAGTGCTTTTCACCACCCAGCTTCGGGCGATCCTGCGCGCCTCTGCTCACGGCAGCCTGAAGATCATGATCCCGATGATCTCTTCCATGGAAGAGATCCTGTGGGTGAAAGAGAAACTTGCCGAAGCGAAACAACAGCTCCGCGCTGAGCATATTCCGTTTGATGAGAAAATCCCGCTTGGCATCATGCTGGAAGTCCCTTCGGTGATGTTTATCATCGACCAGTGCTGCGAAGAGATTGATTTCTTTAGCATCGGTAGCAATGACCTGACGCAGTATCTGCTGGCTGTTGATCGCGATAACGCCAAAGTCACACGCCATTACAACAGCCTGAACCCGGCCTTCCTGAGGGCGCTGGATTACGCGGTACAAGCCGTCCATCGACAGGGGAAATGGATTGGCCTGTGCGGCGAACTGGGTGCAAAAGGCTCGGTGTTGCCATTGCTGGTGGGTCTGGGTTTGGACGAGCTGAGCATGGGGTCGCCCGCTATCCCGGCAACCAAAGCGCGTCTGGCTCAGCTTGATAGCCGCGCCTGCCGCCAGTTGCTGAATCAGGCCATGGCGTGTCGCACTTCGCTTGAAGTGGAGCACATGCTGGCGCAGTTCCGCATGAATCAGCAGGACACACCTCTGGTTACACCTCGCTGCATTTCACTGGACAATGACTGGAACAGCAAAGAAGAGGTCATGAAGGGAATGACCGATAACCTGCTGCTCGCAGGACGTTGCCGCTACCCACGCAAGCTGGAGGCCGATCTGTGGGCACGCGAAGCGGTCTTCTCCACCGGGCTCGGCTTTAGCTTTGCTATCCCGCACAGCAAATCGGAGCACATTGAGCAATCCACCATCAGCGTTGCACGCCTGAAAGCCCCCGTCATGTGGGGAGATGAAGAAGCACAATTCATCATCATGCTAACGCTGAATAAACACGCCGCGGGCGATCAGCATATGCGTATTTTCTCCCGACTGGCACGCCGCATCATGCATGAGGATTTCCGCAATGCGCTGGTTAACGCCAGCTCAGGGGAGGCGATTGCTTCCCTGCTACAACACGAATTAGAACTGTAAAACGAGGAAGAGTGATGGAACTGTACCTGGATACCGCCAACGTAGCGGAAGTTGAACGCCTGGCGCGCATTTTTCCCATTGCGGGCGTTACCACCAACCCGAGCATCATTGCCGCCAGCCGTGAATCCATCTGGGACGTGCTGCCGCGCCTGCAAAAAGCCATTGGGCCGGAAGGCATGCTGTTTGCTCAAACCATGAGCCGCGATGCCGAAGAAATGGTGGCGGAAGCAAAACGGCTGAACAATGCCCTGCCGGACATCGTGGTAAAAATTCCCGTCACTGCACAGGGGCTCATCGCGATTAAGGCGCTGAAGAAAGAGGGAATTACCACGCTGGGCACCGCCGTTTACAGCGCCGCTCAGGGTTTACTGGCCGCGCTGGCAGGCGCGAAATACGTTGCGCCGTACGTCAACCGCGTCGACGCACAGGGCGGCGACGGTATTGGCATGGTACAGGAGCTGCAGTCCCTGCTGGAACTGCATGCGCCGGAAAGCATGGTGCTGGCTGCCAGCTTTAAAACGCCGCGCCAGGCGCTGGATTGCCTGTTGGCAGGATGTGAGGCAATCACGCTTCCCTTAGACGTAGCGCAACAAATGCTCGACACACCAGCGGTAGAGTCAGCCATAGAGAAGTTCGAGCAGGACTGGAAAAACGCGTTTGGTAACCTCAACCTCTAAGGGAGAACTGTTATGGACCGTATTATTCAATCGCCGGGGAAATACATCCAGGGTGCAGATGTTCTTACTCGCCTCGGCGACTACCTGAAGCCGCTGGCGAATCGCTGGCTGGTGGTGGGCGATAAATTTGTGCTGGGTTTTGCTGAAGAAACCCTGCGTCAGAGTTTTAAAAAAGCCGGACTCCATGCCGAAATCGCACCGTTTGGTGGCGAATGTTCGCAAAATGAAATCGATCGCCTGAAAAAGCTGGCCGACAGCGCCGACTGCCTGGCGGTGCTGGGTATCGGCGGCGGAAAAACGCTGGATACCGCCAAAGCGCTGGCGCACTTTATGGACGTGCCGGTGGCTATTGCCCCGACCATTGCCTCCACCGATGCGCCGTGCAGCGCCCTCTCCGTGATTTATACCGACAGCGGTGAGTTCGATCGCTACCTGATGCTGCCGCACAACCCGAACATGGTGATTGTCGATACCAAAGTGGTGGCAGGCGCACCTGCGCGCCTGCTGGCCGCCGGGATTGGCGATGCACTGGCAACCTGGTTTGAAGCGCGCGCCTGTTCGCGCAGCGGCGCCACGACCATGGCGGGTGGCAAGTGCACGCAGGCAGCGTTAGCGCTGGCAGAGCTGTGCTACAACACGCTGGTTGAAGAGGGCGAGAAAGCGATGCTGGCGGCAGAGCAGCATGTCGTCACACCGGCGCTGGAACGCATTATCGAAGCCAACACCTATCTCAGCGGGGTGGGCTTTGAAAGCGGCGGGCTGGCGGCGGCGCACGCCATTCACAACGGCATGACGGCGGTGCCGGATGCGCATCATTTTTACCATGGTGAAAAGGTCGCGTTCGGCACACTGACACAGCTGGTACTGGAGAACGCGCCGGTTGAAGAAATTGAGACCGTCGCCGCGCTTTGCCACAGCGTTGGGCTGCCGATCACCCTGGCGCAGCTGAACATCAAAGAGGATATTCCGGCCAAAATGCGGCTGATCGCGGAAGCGTCCTGCGCCGAAGGTGAAACCATTCACAACATGCCTGGCGGCGTCACGCCGGATCAGGTCTATGCGGCGCTGCTGGTGGCCGACCAGTATGGACAGCGATTCTTGCAGGAGTGGGAGTAACGAAAAAAGCCGGGTGGCGCTGCGCTTACCCGGCCTACATGGCACTTTAATTTGTAGGCCGGGTAAGGCGTAGCCGCCACCCGGCACATGGGTTACTTCACGTCAAACCGGTCCAAATCCATCACTCGCGCCCACGCGGCAACAAAATCACGGACGAACTTCTCGTGTGCATCACTGCTGGCGTAAACTTCGGCCAGCGCACGCAGGACGGCGTTTGAACCGAAGACCAGATCGGCGCGGGTGGCGGTGTATTTCACTTCCCCGCTGGCGCGATCGCTACCGGCAAACAGCTCGTTTGAGTCATCGGTCGCTTTCCACTGGGTGTTCATATCCAGCAGATTAACGAAGAAGTCGTTGCTCAGCACGCCCTCGCGGTTGGTAAACACGCCATTCTTGCTGCCATCGAAGTTTGCACCCAGTACGCGCAGACCGCCGATTAGCACCGTCAGTTCCGGCGCGGTCAGGGTCAGCTGCTGGGCTTTGTCGATCAGCAGCGACTCGGTGGTGGACACATCCACCTGCGCACGGTAGTTGCGGAAACCGTCGGCAACCGGTTCGAGCAGGTTAAACATCTCGATGTCCGTCTGGTCCTGACGCGCATCTACGCGGCCTGGGGTAAACGGTACGTTGACGTAAACGCCTGCCGCTTTCGCCGCCTGCTCAACGCCCACAACACCTGCCAGCACGATGATATCGGCCAGTGAGGCTTTATTAGTGGTGCGCTGAATAGCTTCCAGAGCCGGTAACGCCCGTACCGCCGCGGCGTTCACATCCCAGTCGCGCTGAGGCGCCAGCGCCAGACGCG
>NZ_QFRV01000063.1:0-27492 GCF_004136805.1 Enterobacter cloacae complex sp. GF14B | reverse complement strand
ACGTCAGTGACGGTGGCCGTCACGGTGACATTGCCATCGGTCAGCGCGCCTACGTCGGCGGCAGGCACGTTCAGCTGCCAGCGACCGTCCGCCTGTACCGTGGTCTGGTAAGATTTACCGTTCAGCGTCACGGTGACCGTCTGGCCCGTTTCAGCGGTTGTGCTGCCGCTGAGCACCAGATCCTGCTGCGCTTCTGCCGCATTAATGATGTTGTCGTCGGTCAGGTTATCAAGCGTAATGGCTGGCGGCTGCGTATCGACGATCACCACGCGTGAGGCGTCCGCGCTGTTGCCGTTGACGTTAGTCACGCTGACGCTCACCTGCGCACGCCCGTCGATCAGCGTTTCCATCGCGCTCGCCGGAACGGTCAGGTGCCAGGAGCCGTCCTGCTGCACCTGTGCGGTAAAGGTTTGATCCGCGAATTTCACCACTACGGTCTGCCCGGCCTCCACGCCCTGCGTCTGACCAGAAAGCGTGACATCCGCGCCTTTTTCCGCCGCGTTGAGCATATCGTCAGTGGTTACGGTATCGATGGTGACAGCCACCGCATTCAGGTCAAGCTCGATCGGGTGTTCAGCCGCCACGGTGTTGCCCCAGGCATCTTCCGCGCTGACGCTGACGGTCATGCCTCCCGCCGTCCATGCCTGAAGGTCCGCCGCCGGCACGCCAATCTGCCAGCTGCCGCTGGCGTTAACCGTGGTGACGTATTCGACATTATTGATGGTAACGGTGATCTGTGTGCCTTCGGCCAGATGAGTGCTGGAGCCGGTGACGGCCAGATCCTGCTGCTGCTCGATGGCGTTAATCACGTCATCGCCAGAGATCGTGTTCACGCGCAGGCCCGGCAGTTCGGCGTTGATGTTGATATCACGTTCGCCGGTGCCGGTATTGCCGTGCGCATTGGTGACAGAGGCGCTGAAGGTTAAATCGCCGTCGCCAAACGCCTGGAGGTCGGCCGATGGGATCGTCACGCTCCATTTCAGGTCGCTGCCAACCGTCGCGGTGTAGCTCTTGCCGCCCACGGTGACAGAAACGGTATCGCCCGCCGCCGCGCCGGTGACGCGTCCACTGAGGGTTTGGTCAACCGCCGCTTCGGCGTTATTGACCAGGTTATCCCCGGCAAAGGTGTTGACGATCACCTGCGGCAGCACGGTGTCTACCAGCAGATTCGCCTCGGCGGAGCCGCTGTTACCCACGCTGTCGGTGCCGCTGACGCTGACGGTGTAAAGGGTATTCGCCAGATCCAGCACGTCGGAGACCGGCACCTGAACGGACCAGCGACCGTTCTCAACGGTGGTCTGATAGTTAACGTTGTTCAGCGTCACGGTGACAGCGCTGCCGTTCGGCAGATTACTGGTCCCGCTCAGGCTCAGGGGCTGCATGGCCTCCTGCGCATTCAGGACGTTATCCTGGCTGATGGGATCAAGGGTAAATTCCGGCGGGTTGCCGCTCAGCGTAATGCCGTGCGTCGCGCTGCCGGTGTTGCCCGCCGCATCGGTCACGGCAACCGAAATGCTGTGGCTACCTTCCCCCAGCGCGCCAATGACGGAGGCAGGCACGCCGACGCTCCAGGTGCCGTCCGCCTGAACGACACCGGTAAAGGTCTTGCCGCCAACGGTCACGGTGACAACGTCGCCCTCCGCCGCGCCGTTCGCCTGGCCGGAAATAATCTGCGCCTGCCCCTGCTCGCTGGTGTTCAGAATGTCGTCGCCCGCGACGGTGTTGATAGTGACCACTGGCGCTGCGGTATCGACCGTGAAATCGGCGGTGATGGAGGACCCATTACCCGCTTTGTCGCTGACGTTTACCGTCAGGGTGTGCTCGCCGTTAGCCAGCGTCTGTACTTCACTGGCCGGAAGCGTAACGAACCAGCTGCCGTCGCTGCCCACGGTCGCCGTGTGATTTTTGCCGTTCAGCGTGACCGTCACAATCTGGCCCGCTTCCGCATCGGTTTTCCCCGTCAGCGTCAGCGGCTGATTATGTTCAGCCGCGTTGATGATGTTGTCCTGGGCGATCGTGTCGACAGAGATCACTGGCGAGGCGGTATCCACGCCAATCGTCTGGCTGCCGGACACGGTGTTGCCCGCCGCGTCTTTTCCGCTGACGTTGACCGTCCAGGTACCATCGCCCAGCGCCTGTGCGTCGGCAGCAGGGACCTTCACGCTCCATGCGCCGTTTGCCCCCACTTCTGCGGTATAGGTTTTACCGTTGAGCGTGACGGTAAGCGCCGTTCCCTGCGCCAGGTTTTTGCTGGTGCCGGACAGCGTAAAGCCAGCGGCCTGCTCGCTGGCGTTGATCACGTTATCGCCCGCCGTGGCGGCGAGCGTCACGCTGGTATCCGCTGTAGAAACGGTTACGGTAATACTGCCCGCAGAGGTCGTTTTACTGCCGTCGATCTGTACGACGGACCAGGTATGTTCCCCGTCCGCCTGGGTCGGGAGTGTTACCGTCCAGGTGCCGTCCTTCGCGACCATGGTGCTGGCGATGGTGCTGCCGCTGCCGTCTTTAACCTGAATGGTCGCGCCCGGCTGCCCGGTACCGCTGAAGGTGGGGGTGTTATCATCCGTGACCTCTTTTGCACTCAGCACGCCCTGCTTGTCACCCGCGTTGTCCGCCAGCAAAAATGTCGGCGTAGCGCTTTCGACTTCTTTCGTATTATCAATAACCTTCGTTTTGGTTTCGCCATCGCCGCCGTGAGCCAGCAGTGCGCCGATCGCACCGCCCCCTAACGCCGCACCGGCAATCCAGCCCCACGGCGCATCGCTTAATACGCTTCCCTGCTCCAGGAAAGGTTCAATGCTGCTAATGGGTGCAGCCTGGGCGGTTAATTCGGTGGCGGCAACGCCTGATGCTTCGCCGGCATCGGCAAATGAAATATGCGTCAACGCCTGGTTATCGTTAAATACCAGTTCGGAATGATTATGGGTTTCCGTGTCTTCGACAAAATAATTATTGCAGCGGATCACGCTGCCATCTTTCATATAAATGAGGAGGTCATTCCCCTGGCGGACATAACGCACCACGTCCTGAGCAGAACCCTGAATTTCAATCACGCTCGGTGAGGAAATAGAGACCGAGAGATTCCCTTCACCGGTTAATTTCGTCTTCTCTGCCGTTTTGCGAATGATGACATCAACAACTTTTGCGGTACTCATATTCTTCTCCTTGCAGGTGCGCGTATTCCTGTGGATATGTCCACCAGAGGGATGTAGCTATCCTTGGGAAAAATCACCCATTATTGTCTGACTTATTTCGCGCAGAAAGGCGCGCCTTTTTTTAACTTAAATCAGGTAATTTCGCGGCAGCGTTTTTCTCTATTCCGATAAGCGGCATGAGATTATCCACCGCGGAGGCGTAATTAATCGCCGCACTCCAGCCATCGTATTCAGCCATTATTTTCGCTGAGGTGGCAGACCAGACATCCTGCTCCACGCTGAGCAGATCGTTAATGCTGCGCTTGCTCAGGGTATATTCATTTTTGTAGACATCGCGGGCGCGCAACGCATTTTCCAGCTGACGCTTCCCGGCTTCCATTCGTCCACGCGCCCCGGTCCAGTCGGCCTGTGCGACGGAGGCTTTTTGCAGGACATCAAAACGGGCCTGATCGACCTGCGACGATGCCATTGCCCTTGCGCCCTCGGCCTGACGGACGCGCGCCGAGACCGCGCCGCCCTGATAAAGCGGTGCGTCAATATTGAGCTGGATCTGATCATCCCAGTACGCGCGATTATCCGACTCATACCGGGTCCGGCCCCCTTTCAGGCTTAAGGTCGGCCAGTGCTGAGACTTCGCGGTTTCTACGCCGTACTGGGCTGAGCGCTCCATGTTCTGCGCGGCCATCACCGTTGGGATCAGTGAATAATCAATCCGATTGAGAGAATCCGGCTCCACGGCCAGACCTCCCGGAACCGGTGAATAGCGTTCAGCCTGTATGCCAGTTAATACCGCCAGCCGCGCGCGGGCGCTGTTCAGGGACGCATTGTACTGCTCTACCGTCGCCTGCATCCCGGCAATACGGGTGCGGGTCTGAAGCTCATCAGAGGTGGAGCTTACGCCAGCGTCGGCGCGGAGTTTTGCCAGCTGCTCAACGTTTTTAAGCGCCTGCACGTTCTCTTTTGCCGCCTGCAACAGATCGCTGTAGCGTTTCACTTCCACATAGCTGAGCGCCGTTTTTTCCGCGACGGCAGACATCGTGCTCATCAGCTGGTAGCGATAGCTGTCACGTTGAGCTGAAGACTGGCTGATGCTGTTGTTGGTCTTGCCAAAATCGTACACCAGCTGCGTCAGACTCAGGCCCCAGGCTGCGGAATTTCGCAACGAGCCGCTTGAATCGGTGGTCTGGCTGTGACCTGTACTCCCGTTCAGGGCTATTTGTGGCATCCAGCCACTGCGCGCTTCGTCTATTTGTGCCTGGCCGATCCCCAGCTGTGCCGCCTGCTGACTCACCGAGGGGTCGCGATCGAGAGCGAAAAGAATACTTTCTTTCATCGTCATTGCCGCAACGGGAGATATCCCCGCCTGGCCGTTATTTGCATTAGCCGCAGTCACCACCAACGAAATTAAGGTCAGGGAGGCAGATAATCTGAGTAACCTGTTATTGCATTTCATCTTCATAATATCCCCCGACTCCAGGTGATAGCCAAATAAATACCCAGGAAGAGGTACAAATAATTCGCCAGAAATCCATTGCCCCTTCTCCATTAATTCCGGGCAAGAGTTCCCCTAACCCATTTCAATTGAGACGAGAGCCGTTCAATCCTTTTTTTCTTTTAAGAATTTACTTAAATATTTAGTGATTCGCAGCATAACAAAATGTGATATAAGCAACCACACCCGCAATGTTAATGTGTTGTTACAAATAAGAAAAAAGATGGGGTTTCTGGACAAAACGTTATAAAAGACCTTTCAGATGAAACAAATAAACCCCCTGTAATATAAAGAAAATTCTAAAATACCCCGGTGTACATTTTTGCGTTAATTTCATCCCGAATCAGACACAAAGATTTTCAAAGAAATGTCAATTTAAGTAATCCACCGAATAAAACTGGATTATTTTACTTTATAAACACAGATTGTTAGATATATACACTAATTTATAATTACAAATTAGTTATAAATATCAATTAGGCGCTGGAATGTGGCAGCTTAAGCCAAATTTATAAGTAAAACATAGCGATAACAACATACCTAAAAGATACATACATGTTTTTGATGACTGATTAATGCGATATCAATAATCACACCATTAAACTGTTTTTGGATAACATCCCGCGCCTGTCCCGATTCCCTTTTCTGCAAAATGCTGTAAACTGCGAAGTATTGCGACATTTTGCAGGATACTGCGCCCATGCATAAAACCGCCAGACAGAAATATGTGCTTGATATCATTACTGAACAAGGCCAGGCCAGCATTACCGAGCTGGCAGATCGATTGCAGGTTTCAGCGGACACCATCCGTCGCGATCTGACCGACCTGGAAAAACAGGGACTGGCACAAAAAAACCATGGTGGCGCCATCGCGCTGAATCTCTCGACGATGAACCGGGTTAGCAGGAATACCTTGCTGCCTGAAATCAAGCAGCGGCTGGGTAAACAGGTTGCGCAATGCGTGCCTGCGGGCTCGACGCTGTTTCTGGATGCCGGAAGCACACTGCTGGCCGTTGCCTCTTTCCTTCATGGGCCGCTGACCATCATCACCCCTTCTCTTGATATCGCCCAACAGGTGAGCGATCGGGAAGGTATCGACCTGATCCTGCTCGGTGGAAAGTGGGATCAGAAACAGCGCCTGTTTGCCGGAAGCGCCACCCTTTCACTGCTCTCTCGCTACCGGGCGGATATTGCCATCCTTGGCGCATGCGCCATCCATGCCGAACTCGGATTGAGCGCCAGTCAGGAGGCGGATGCCGAAGTGAAGCGTGCCATGCTGGCCGCAAGCCAGGCGCACTGGGTAGTCGCCGACCATCTAAAACTCAACCAGTGCGAACCGTATCTGGTGTCAGGGTTATCCGAGATTCATCAACTGTTTTTAGATCGTCCCTGGGCAGAGCTCGGGGACCATAGCGCCGTGCAGGTTACCGTTTGCGCACATTAACGTGGAGAAGGTCATGAATAAAGTGAAGACAATGAATATTGCGCTGATCGGGTATGGTTTTGTGGGTAAGACGTTCCATGCCCCGCTGATCCAGTCCGTTGACGGCCTGAAGCTGGCGGTGATCTCATCCCGGGATGAAGAGAAAGTGAAACGCGATCTGCCGGACGTGCTCGTTGTCGCCACGCCGGAAGAGGCCATTCAGCACCCGGATATCGATCTGGTGGTTATCGCCTCCCCTAACGCGACCCATGCGCCGCTGGCCACCCTGGCGCTCAATGCCGGCAAGCATGTGGTAGTAGATAAGCCGTTCACGCTGGATATGCAGGAAGCGCGGGATCTGATTGCGCTGGCTGAAGAAAAACAGCGGCTGCTTTCTGTCTTCCATAACCGCCGCTGGGACAGCGATTTTCTCGGCATTAAGCAGGTGATTGCGCAAGGCAGCATCGGCAAGGTGAAACATTTTGAGTCGCATATCGATCGTTTCCGCCCGGAGGTTCGCGTGCGCTGGAGAGAGCAAAACGTTCCCGGCAGCGGCCTGTGGTTCGACTTAGGCCCGCACATGATTGACCAGACGCTACAGCTTTTTGGTCTGCCGCAGTCGGTACAGGGCAACATCGCCACCCTGCGTGACGGCGCGGAGATTAACGACTGGGCGCACGTGGTGCTGAATTATCCGGAACACAAAGTGGTCCTCCATTGCAGCATGCTGGTGGCGGGCGGCGTATCCCGCTTTACCATTCACGGTGACAAGGCTAGCGTGGTGAAAGCGCGCATCGATCAGCAGGAAGCCCAGCTGCTGGCAGGCGTCATTCCGGGTAGTGAACGCTGGGGTGAAGACAGCGACGCTATGGTGCTGCTTAATGCCCAGGGTGAAGCCAGCGCTATCCCTGCGCCAAAAGGCGACCAGCGGCAGTACTATATAAACGTGCGCGATGCCCTGAACGGCAAGATTGACAACCCGGTCCCGCCGGTGGAAGCCCTGGCGGTGATGGCGGTGCTGGAAGCGGCGGTAAAATCTTCAGAAACGGGTACAACTCAGGAACTGGACTTAACGGCGCAGGAGCGCGCGCAACTGCAATAAGCCGCAAAAAAATGCCCTGCGGGTTCGCAGGGCATTATCGGTTACTGACGCTTTTTTGGCATCATCCGCAGCAGCGTGTTGTCTTTCCAGAAATAGTGATGCATCAGCGCGGCAAAGGCGTGCAAACCAATCACGAAATATCCCAGATTCGCCAGCGTCACGTGCCACGCTTTTAGCGTATCCACCAGGTCAAAATTCCCCTCCGCCGCATGCGGCATCGTCAGGCCAAACGCAAACCAGTCATTTCCCCGGTTATACATCATCACCATGCCGATCAGCGGCAGCGCAATGAACAGCAGGTAGATAACCAGATGCCCCAGATGGGACAGCCCGGTGATCATCGCTTTTGGTTTCGGTTGAATAGGCGGAGCCGGGAATTTGAGGCGGATAAGCAGGCGCGCCACCATCAGCACCAGGATGCTGATCCCGCAGGAAACGTGGATCATATTAATGAGCGGACGATCGCTTCGCGGGAACCATCCCCTGAACTCCATGGCGCAATAGGCCATAATAACTAACAGAAAAACCAGCCAGTGAATGCTGATTTGCAGACCCGTATATTTTGTGCGCATGTTGTTTCCCGATAAATAACCATTATCGCGCCAACATAACCACCTTTCCTGAAAATGTGAACCCCCTCGCATGGAGGGGGCTCCTGATTACGACTGTAAATAGACCACCTGCGTCTGCAAATACTCATTCAGACCGTGTTTACCATCTGCCCCGCCGATTCCGGATTTCCGCCAGCCCGCATGGAAGCCCTGCATCGCTTCAAAGTTTTCACGGTTAATGTAGGTCTCGCCGAACTTAAGCCCCTTAATGGCTTTCATGGCGACGTTCAGGTCCTGCGTATAAACAGACGAGGTTAAACCGTAGTCGCAGTCGTTGGCCATGTTCAGGGCCTCTTCCAGGGTGTCGAAAGCCACCACCGGCAGCACCGGGCCAAAGGTCTCTTCGTGCATGATGGCCATATCCTGACGCACGTCCAGCAGCAGCGTTGGGGGATAAAAATACCCTTTACCTTCTGCCGCTTTACCGCCAAGGACCACTTTGGCCCCCTCCTGCACCGCGCGCGCCACCTTCTGCTCCACGCGCTCCAGCGCGGCGGCGTTGATCAGCGGCCCCATGGCAATATCCGTTCGCTCAGCCGGATTGCCAAACTGGACGGTTTTCATTGCCTCGCCCAGACGATTCACAAAGCGGTCGTAGATCCCCTTCTGGACATAGACACGTTCCGCGCAGTTACACACCTGCCCGGTATTGATGACGCGTGAATCCACAATGGCCTTCACGGCCAGCTCAAGATCGGCATCGTCCATCACGATGGCCGGGGCTTTACCGCCCAGCTCCAGCCCCACTTTGGTGATGTTTTTCGCAGCCGCAGCCATGATCTTTTCACCTGCCCCGACGCTGCCGGTCATGCTGACCATCGCCACTTTCGGATTCCCGGCCAGCTCCTGTCCGACGGTTTCACCCCGGCCCAGCACCAGGTTAAAGACGCCTTTCGGCAGGCCAATCTCATCGACGATTTTGGCAAACGCAATGGCGTTGTTTGGGGTAAATTCGCTCGGTTTGATAACGATGGTGTTGCCGGTGATCAGCGCGGGAGCAAGCTTACGGGCAATCAGGAAGAATGGAAAGTTCCACGGCAGAATGCCGGTGGTGACGCCAAGGGCACGCTTAAACACCAGAATATTCTCGCCCGGACGGTCGCTCTGAATGATTTCCCCTTCATACCGGCGCGCCCACTCGGCCATATAGTCGATATAGTCAGCGGTAAAGTTCACTTCCACTTCCGCCAGCTGCTGGATCTTGCCGCCTTCGGCCACAATCAACGCGCTGATTTCACTGACGCGCTCGCGGATCCCGGCGGAAATTTTGCGTAGCCAGCTGGCGCGTTCAATGGCTGGCAGCGCCTCCCAGCCAGCCTGCGCGCGCTCTGCCGCGTCAATGGCTTTGCGGGCGTCCTCGGCGGTGCCGTCGGGAATACGGGAAATGACCTCTTCCGTGGCCGGATTGATCACGTCAATCCATGCATCACCCTGCCAGGCAACAAACTGTCCATCAATATACATAGGATGTTGTACGGGTACTGTCATAACCTGCTCCTGTAATCACACTGTTTTTAACAAGTAAACTTATTGTTAAAAACTATAATTACCGGGGCAATTGCCTACTCTATGAGTCTGTTTTTGTGAGATATCTCATAAAAGATACGGGGCAGCCCGTTTCCAAAATCACAAATCGGCAACAAAGGCTGCCCGTTTGCGTAAAAGATGGCGCAAACGGGCAAGAGCATTACAGCAGAGAACGGCTCACCAGCGCGTCGGTGAGAATGACGTCGTTTCGCAGGATCTGCCACGCGGCGTCCACGTCGGCAGGGATATCGACATGGGCAATGAAATCACGTCCCGCCGGACCGTAGCCGTTGATGTCGTCCCTGAGTCGCGGAAATTCACCCAGCACCAGCGACAGGTAACGTTCTACCGGCCATAACCCCTCGGCCGGGCCGCTAAACACCAGACCGTCGTCGCTGTTTTGCAGCACGGGCGTCAGGCCGGGATGACTCACCCATGCGGGCGCTGCGGCCTCGTCGCGGCATACGCGGGCAAACGTAGCCATTGTGCGCCGCTGCATCGTCGGGTCCTGCACCACCAGCACCCGGGCGGCGTTCAGTCCGGATTGTTTCATCAACGCCCGGCTGAAGCGGGCGTTTTCACCACAGTTGGTCGACTGATCCTCAACGTGAAGATGCTCAGCCGGAATGTTCCAGAATTCACGGGCGATGTCGGCCAGAATAGCTGCCTCAGCCCGCCCGGTGGTGGGTATCCTGTTATAGCGGGGGTGTTTCGCAATCGCGGCGTAGAGGAAGGTCGTCGAGTGACCGATCCCGCCGCTGATGATCAGAGGAACACCCTGTTCAGCCGCGTTTTTACAGGCAGCATCAATCGCGGGGACCACCGCATTACCCGCCAGAATCACCAGATCAACGGGCTGATTGTCCTGATAGTCGTCCTGAGCAAGCCACGCCCCAACGGTATTCACGGCGTCGAGGGTTGGGCCAGGCAGACAGGGGAAAAGTGCCATTGTCATCGTTACCTCCTTACAGCATACAGAGCCATCGATTATCCCCCTTTCTGCGCGTCATGCTATGGCATGAATGCTGAAAAAACGGGCTGGAACGTTCTCAAAAAGCACTCACATTTGATTAACTTGAGAAAATCGTATTCACTTGAATTATGATTTGCGTCAGCCTTAGAATCATTAGCCCGCTCACAATTCAACATTTTGAAAGGTAAACCACGTTATGCGCCTGCCCCAACGCGACCCTTATGCTCCTCGCGAGTGGCAGCCACACGAGAAACCCGCCCTGCTGGGTTCCCCTTCCACCCCGGAACATCCAACCCCAAAACGGATCGCCTATGGCGTGGTCGGCCTGCTGGTATGTCTGACCGGGGCGCTGGGTAACGCGGTCGTCACCGCTAATCTGCAAAATCTGCAAGGCACTTTTGGCGCCTGGTCGACTGAAATCGCCTGGTTGCCTGCCGTCTATGTCATGACCAACGTTTCCATCAACCTGCTGCTGGTAAAGTTTCGCCAGCAGTACGGTTTGCGCGCCTTTACGGAAGGCTTCCTGGTGCTGTATGTGCTGGTCACCTTTTTCCACCTGTTTGTGAACGATCTTAGCTCGGCGCTGATGGTAAGGGCGGCACACGGGATGGTCGCCGCCGCGCTCAGCTCGCTCGGCATTTATTACCAGATCCAGGCCTGGCCCGCAAAGCATCGACTGAAGGCGCTGACCATTGGCATTACCGGGTCGTCGCTGGCGATCCCGCTGGCGCGGCTGTTCTCCACCGAGCTGTTACAGCTTGATGAGTGGCGCGGGCTGTACTTCTTCGAGCTGGGTCTGGCCCTGATCTCCCTGGCCTGCGTGATGGTGCTAAAGCTGCCGCCGGGCGATCGGCGCAAAGTCTTCGAGAAGAAAGATTTCATTACCTTTTTTTTGCTTGCGCCCGGCATGGCGCTGCTATGCGCGGTTCTGTCGTTAGGGCGTCTGGACTGGTGGTTTGAAGCGCCGTGGATCGGCTGGGCGCTGGCCCTCTCGCTGGTGCTGATTGTCTCTGCGATCGTGTTTGAACATAACCGCAGCAACCCGCTGCTTAATACCCGTTGGCTGTCCAGCGGCAGCATCGTACGCCTGGGGCTGATTATGCTGCTGATCCGCATCGTACTGGCGGAGCAGAACACGGGCGTCATCGGCTGGCTGCAATATGTGGGCCTACAGAATGAACAGATGACCCATCTGGCGTGGGCTATTTTCGCCGGGATCGTCTGCGGTATCGTCACCAGCTGTCTGACGATTAAGCCCACTAAACTGGCCTGGCCGATAATCACCTCGCTGGTGCTGATGATCGTCGCCTCGCTGCTGGACAGCCAGTCCAACAACCTGACCCGGCCGGATCAGCTTATTTTCAGCCAGTTCCTGCTGGGCTTCGGCAGCGCTTTCTTCCTCGCGCCTGCGATGCTGGCCGCCATTGGCGGGGTGATCGCCGACCCGCGCAACCTGGTCAGCTTTTCCGTGATGTTTGGCATGAGTCAGAACCTTGGGGGTCTGCTGGGTTCCGCGATCCTCGGCACCTTCCAGACCTGGCGCGAGAAGTACCATTCCAGCCTGCTGGCTGACCAGCTCACCACCCTTAACCCGCTGGTGAACGAACGTATTCAGCTTTACACCCAGATGTACAAAAGCCTGATTGGCGACAGTTCCCTGCTGGGAACCCAGGCCATTACCCAGCTCCAGACGGTGACGGCGCTTGAGGCAAATATTCTGGCTTACAACGATACTTATCTCCTGACGGCGAGCATTGCCACTGCCACGCTGGTCTGGATTTTATGGCGCTTGCTGCGCCTGCGCATCACCGCCCGTATGGCCCTTAAGAACGCCACTGGCAACAAGTAATGACTATTTTTCAGGAGAGGTTATGAGTCAGCAGGATGCCGCCAAAGAGCAGGCCAACACCCGTAAAAACGTGCGCGTCGTGTCCATTTTCACCGCCGCGGCTATCGGCATTGTCGGGGTACTGGTGATCCTTTATGCCTGGCAGCTGCCCCCGTTCACGCGTCATGCCCAGTTTACCGATAACGCCTACGTGCGCGGCCAGACTACGTTCATCAGTCCTCAGGTAAACGGCTACATTACCGAGGTCCATGTTCAGGATTTCGCGCAGGTTAAAAAAGGCGAGCTGCTGTTGCAGATAGATGACCGTATCTATCGCCAGCGCGTCCATCAGGCCGAGGCGCAGCTGGCAATGAAAATTGCAGCTCTTAATAACAACCTGCAACAGCGCAGAAGTGCGGAAGCGGTGATTGCCAAAAACGAGGCGGCGCTGAAAAACGCCCGTGCCCAAAGTCTGAAAACCCAGGCGGATTTGAAACGCGTGAAAGAGCTGACCGCGGACGGCTCCCTTTCCATTCGCGAGCGCGATTCGGCACTGGCCAGTGCCGCCCAGGGGAGCGCCGATATCGACCAGGCGAAAGCAACGCTTGAGATGTCGCGTCAGGATTTACAAACGGTTATCGTCAATCGCGGCTCGCTGGAGGCCGACGTTGAGAATGCAAAAGCCGCGCTGGAGCTGGCGCAGATCGATCTGCAAAACACCCGGATTGTCGCGCCGCGTGATGGTCAGCTCGGGCAGATTGCAGTGCGTCTGGGGGCGTACGTCGCCGCCGGGACGCACCTTACCACGCTGGTCCCGCCGCAGCACTGGGTGATCGCCAATATCAAAGAGACGCAGCTGGCGAATTTACGCGTCGGACAGCCGGTGAAATTCACCGTCGATGCCTTAAACGATAAAGCCTATCAGGGCCGCGTGGAGAGCATATCCCCGGCCACAGGCGTCGAGTTCAGCGCTATCACCCCGGATAACGCCACGGGCAACTTTGTTAAAATCGCCCAGCGCATCCCGGTACGCATTGAAGTACTCGGTGAGCCGGAGGCGTACCGGCTGCTGCGCCCTGGCATGTCGGTGCAGGTGACCATCGACACGCGGGAGGCGAAACAATGACGCTTCGCCCGATAGCCGGCCTGCTGATGATGGCTATCCTGGCGGGATGCCAGTCGGTTGACGTTGAGCCCGCCAAATCGTCCCTGCACATACCGGCCCAGTGGCGCGCGACGTCGGGGCCAGCCAGCCCGACAGAGCAGCTCTGGTGGCGAAATTTTCACGACAGCAATCTGAACCGCTATGTGGATCAGGCGCTGAAGAACAACAGCGACGTGCTGATTGCACGCGAGCGGATTAACGAGTACCAGGCCCGGGTGTTCGCCGCCGACGGCAGTCTGTTCCCGTCGCTTGACGCGGGCGTGACCGGGACGCGCGCGCGCTCGCAGTCCGCCGCCACGGGGCTTCCGGTATACGGTACGTTGTACAAAGGCAGCCTGACCGCCAGCTACGACGTGGATATCTGGGGCGTAAACCGTAGCACCTCCCGTGCCGCTGAAGCATCGCTGGAGGCACAAAAGGCGGCGGCAGCGGCGGCTGATCTTACCGTCGCATCATCGGTGGCCTCCGGGTATGTCACCCTGCTGTCGCTGGATGAACAGCTTCGCGTTACCCAATCCACGCTGAAGTCGCGTGAAGAGGCGTTCAATCTCGCCAAACGACAATTTGAGACGGGATACAGCTCTCGCCTTGAGCTGATGCAATCGGATTCTGAGCTGCGCGCCACCCGCGCCCAGGTTCCACTGCTTCAGCACCAGATTGCACAGCAGGAAAATGCGCTTAGCCTGCTGCTGGGCAGCAACCCGGGTGACGTTGCGCGCGGTGAAAGCTTTGATGCCCTGACGCCGCTGAAACTGCCCTCCCAGCTGCCGTCGACACTACTCAACCGGCGCCCGGATATCGTTCAGGCGGAACGTCAGCTGATTGCGGCAGACGCGACGCTGGCGGCATCGCGCGCCAGCCTGCTGCCGTCGATCAACCTCACGGCCACGGGATCGGTGCAGGATCGCACGCTGTCGGGATTGCTGGATAACCCCCTACAGCTCTGGAGCGTGGGCGGCAGTATTCTTGCGCCGCTGCTGAACCGTCAGGCGCTGAATGCGCAGGTGGATATCTCCCAGTCCCAGCGGAATCAGGCTCTGTATAGCTACGAAAAAACCGTGCGTAACGCGTTTGCTGAGGTGAATGACAGCCTTGATGCCATCACCCGCTATCAGGAACAGCTTACCGAGCTGCTGGCACAGCAGGCGGTCGCGCAGGAGACGCTGCGGATTGCGCAAAACCGCTACCGCAACGGGTACTCTTCTTATCTGGATGTGCTCGATGCGCAGCGCACGCTGTTCTCGGTGCAGACCAGCGTGGTACAGGTGAAAAACAACCTGCTGCTGGCGCAAGTTGATTTGTATAAAGCGCTGGGCGGCGGTTGGAGCAGTGCGTGAAAACATGCCGGGTGGCGCTGCGCCTTACCCGGCCCACATGCTCTCCCGTAGGCCCGGTAAGCGCAGCGCCACCGGGCAACGGTTTTAGCCGGAGATCTGCTCCATCGCCTGCAAGATACGCTTATCCGAAATCGGATACGGCGTACCGAGCTGCTGGGCGAAGAAGCTGACGCGCAGCTCCTCGATCATCCAGCGGATCTCCCGCACGTCGTCGTCATCGCGACGCGCTGGCGGCAGTTTGTTGAGCCACTGCTGCCACGCCTGCTGCACGTTTTCGACTTTCAGCATCTGCGCGCGATCGCGATGCGGATCGACCGCCATTTTCTCCAGACGCTTCTCAATCGCCTGCAAATAACGCAGCGTATCGCCCAGACGCTTAAAGCCGTTGCCGGTTACAAAGCCGCGATACACCAGCCCCGCCATCTGCGCCTTCACGTCCGACAGCCCCAGGGCCATGGTCATATCCACCCGACCCTTCAGGCGCTTGTTGATATTGAACACGGCGGTAAGGATCTGCTCGACCTGTTTGGCAATCTCCACCACGGTGTCGTTCAGCTCCGCGCGCACCTTTTCATGAAGCTGAGCAAAGCCCTCTTCCGTCCAGACCGGACCGCCCGCCTCGTGGATCAGCTTATCCACACCGCAGGAGATGCAGTCGTCGATCAGATCCAGCACCTTACCGTACGGGTTAAAGTAGAGCCCCAGCTTGGCTTTGTTCGGCAGCTTCTCGTGCAGATACTTAATCGGCGACGGGATGTTAAGCAGAAGCAGTCGACGCAGCCCGCGCCACATCATCTGCTGTTGTTCTTGCGGATTGTCAAAGAGCTTAATCGCCACGCTGTCGCGCTCATCAACCAGCGCGGGCCAGGCTTTGACCTTATAGTTCCCGCGCTTCTGCTCATAGCTTTCCGGAAGCTGACCAAAGCTCCAGATGTGCAGCCCGCTCTGCTCGATACCGTCGTCCGCCACGGCAGACAGGGTTTCCTGCACTTTGCCCTTCAGGGCGTCCTTCAGTTCCGAAAGCGAGCGGCCTTCCAGCAGCTTTTTGTTTTTATCGTCCACCACGCGGAAGGTGATTTTCAGGTGATCGGGCACCTGATCCCAGTTCCAGTCGTCGCGGTCGATGGTGGTCCCGGTCATGCGTCGGAACTCACGCTCCAGCGCGTCCAGCAGCGGCAGCTCCAGCGGCGTGACGCGGCCCAAAAACGCTTCGGCGTAGTTCGGCGCCGGCACAAAGTTACGCCGCACCGGTTTAGGCAGGGATTTGATTAACGCAATGACCAGCTCGCGGCGCAGGCCGGGAATTTGCCACTCAAACCCGCTCTCGTCGACCTGGTTTAACAGCGGCAGCGGAATATGAACGGTCACGCCGTCCGCGTCGGCCCCTGGCTCAAACTGATAGGTCAGACGCAGCTTGAGGTTGCCCTGATGCCAGAAGTTCGGGTAGTCGAGCTTGCTGACCGACTCCGCGCCCTCTTTGATCAGCATGCTCTTTTCAAAGTTGAGCAGGTCCGGGGTCTCTTTGCTGGCTTTCTTCCACCAGCTGTCGAAATGGCGCGCCGAGATCACATCGTGGCTGATGCGCTGGTCGTAAAACTCAAACAGCGTCTCGTCGTCCACCAGAATGTCGCGGCGGCGGGACTTGTGCTCAAGCTCTTCCACCTCGGCGCGCAGCTTCAGGTTTTCGCGGAAGAACGCATGACGCGTCTGCCAGTCGCCCTCCACCAGCGCATGGCGGATAAACAGCTCGCGACTCAGCGCCGGATCGATCTGGCTGTAGTTAACCTTACGCGCGGCCACCACCGGCAGGCCGTAGACGGTGACTTTTTCCGTCGCCATCACCGCGCCCTGCCCGCGCTCCCAGTGCGGCTCGCTGTATGAGCGTTTCAGCAGGTGCTGCGCCACCGGCTCAACCCACTCCGGATCGATACGCGCGGCGATACGCCCCCACAGACGGCTGGTTTCCACCAGCTCGGCGACCATGGTCCACTTCGGCGGCTTTTTAAACAACCCGGAGCCCGGGAAGATGGAGAAACGCGCGTTGCGTGCGCCGGTAAATTCCTGTTTATCCGCATCCTTCATCCCGATATGGGACAGCAGGCCGGTCAGCAAGGCGATATGAATTTCGCGGTACTCCGCCGGTTCACTGTTGACCGGAATGCCCAGCTCTTTTACCACCTGGCGCAGCTGGGTATAGATATCCTGCCACTCGCGCACGCGCAGGTAGTTGAGGAAATCCACCCGGCACTGACGGCGGAACTGATTTGAAGAGAGCGTTTTTTGCTGCTCGCCCAGGTAGTTCCACAGATTCACAAAGGCCAGGAAATCAGACTCTTTATCGTGGAAGCGACGGTGTTTTTCATCCGACGCCTGCTGCTTGTCCATTGGGCGCTCGCGCGGATCCTGAATGGAGAGCGCCGAGGTGATGATCATCGCCTCGCGCACGCAGCCGTGTTTTTGCGCCTCCAGCACCATGCGCGCCAGACGCGGGTCGACCGGCAACTGGCTAAGCTGGCGGCCCAATGGCGTTAGCTTGTAGGCCGTCGCCTGCTCGTCGGTGGTGATGGCCCCCAGCTCTTCCAGCAGGCGCACCCCGTCCTGAATATTGCGTTTATCCGGCGCTTCCACAAACGGGAAGGCGGCGATATCGCCCAGCCCCAGCGCGGTCATTTGCAGGATAACGGATGCCAGGTTGGTCCGCAGAATTTCCGGATCGGTAAACTCCGGGCGCGACAGGAAATCGTCTTCCGAATAAAGACGAATACAGATCCCTTCCGACACGCGGCCGCAGCGGCCCTTACGCTGATTAGCCGACGCCTGGGAAACCGGCTCAATCGGCAGGCGCTGAACTTTGGTTCGGTAGCTGTAGCGGCTGATGCGCGCCGTACCCGGGTCGATCACGTATTTAATGCCCGGCACGGTGAGCGAGGTTTCGGCCACGTTGGTCGCCAGCACGATGCGGCGTCCGCTGTGCGGCTGGAACACGCGGTTCTGCTCACTGTTCGACAGGCGCGCGTACAGCGGCAGGATCTCGGTATGGCGCAGATCGCGTTTGCTGAGCGCATCGGCGGTATCGCGGATCTCGCGCTCGCCGCTCATGAAGATCAGAATGTCGCCAGAACTCTCGTTGCCCAGCTCGTCGACGGCATCGAAGATGGCCTGAAGCTGGTCGCGCTCGGTATCGTCCGCCTCTTCCACAATCGGGCGATAGCGCACTTCAACCGGGTAGGTTCGGCCTGAGACTTCAATGATCGGCGCATTGTTGAAATGTTTTGAGAAACGCTCCGGGTCAATGGTCGCAGAGGTGATGATGATTTTCAGATCCGGACGCCGGGGCAGCAGCTCTTTCAGGTAGCCGAGCAGGAAGTCGATGTTCAGGCTGCGCTCGTGCGCTTCATCGATGATGATGGTGTCGTACTGCATCAGCAGACGATCCTGCTGGATTTCCGCCAGCAGGATACCGTCTGTCATCAGCTTAACCATGGTGTTATCGCTGACGTGGTCGCTGAATCGCACCTTGTAGCCGATGCAGCCGCCCGGCTCCGTTTGCAGCTCTTCCGCAATACGGTTCGCCACGGTGCGCGCCGCCAGACGACGCGGCTGGGTGTGACCGATCAGCCCTTTCAACCCGCGGCCCAGCTCCATGCAGATTTTCGGCAACTGGGTGGTTTTACCTGAACCGGTTTCCCCCGCGACGATCACCACCTGGTGGTCGCGTACGGCCTCAAGAATGTCCTGTTTCTTCTGGCTGACGGGCAGGTTTTCCGGATAGGTAATCTCCGGGCGTGCGGCTTCACGCAGCACAACTTTCCCTGCCGCCTGTTCAATCTCTTTGGCCATTTCCTGGTAAATGGCCTGTTGTGCATCAGGATTTTTAACCTTCTTAACGCCGTGCAGACGGCGCGCAAACCGATGTTTATCGCGCAGCATCAGTGAATCAAGCTTTTGCATCAGCATGGAGAAGGTCAATTTTTGGTGTTCTGTCATAGCGTTAACGGGCAGTGCACTGCCGGATAAAATCTCTTTTTAATGATTGCTATAGAGTACCACATCAGCGCTTTGCGCGCCTTATTCAAAAAATTCGAACATAGGCTTCGATATATTGCGCTATCCCTGTGGCAGGATTGTGAATAAAGTGTCAACAAGCAACGGGGCAACCCCCTCAATCAAATACAAAACAGGAATTTCCCATGAGCAAAGTATTAGTGTTGAAATCCAGTATTCTGGCAGGGTATTCACAGTCTGGTCAGCTGTCTGACTATTTCGTTGAACAGTGGCGTGAACAGCACAGCGCGGATGAAATCACCGTGCGTGACCTGGCAGCAAACCCAATTCCTGTGCTGGACGGCGAGCTGGTTGGCGCGCTGCGTCCGAGCGATGCGACTCTTACCCCGCGTCAGCAGGAAGCCCTGGCGCTTTCCGACGAGCTGATTGCTGAATTGCAGGCGCACGACGTTATCGTGATCAACGCCCCAATGTACAACTTCAACATTCCTACCCAGCTGAAGAACTACTTCGACCTGGTGGCGCGCGCTGGCGTAACCTTCCGTTACACCGAGAACGGCCCGGAAGGTCTGGTAAAAGGTAAACGCGCTATCGTCCTGACCAGCCGCGGCGGTATTCACAAAGATACCCCAACCGACCTGGTGGCGCCGTACATGACGCTGTTCCTCGGCTTCATCGGCATTACCGACGTGAACTTTGTGTTCGCTGAAGGTATCGCTTACGGCCCGGAAGTGGCTACCAAAGCGCAGTCCGACGCGAAAGCCGCTATCGACAGCCTGGTCGCTGCCTAAGATCTCCCCCTCTCACCGCCCGGTGGGAGGGTTTTTCTTTTCCTGCATATTTCGTTATCATCCGCACCCACTCTCCAGCCCGGCGGCCTGATGTCTGTCATTATCGATACGTTTATTGCACCACCCTGTCACGACGACATTGAGATCCTCTGGCAGGACGAGCATCTGCTGCTGATCAACAAACCTTCCGGTCTGCTCAGCCTGTCGGGGAAAAATCCGCAAAACCGTGATTCCGTTCACCATCGTCTGGTGCAAACCTTTCCCGGCTGCACGCTGGTGCATCGTCTTGATTTTGGCACTTCGGGTCTGATGGTCATTGCACGTAACAAAGCGATTAACGCCGCGCTTTGCCACCAGTTCAGCCAGCGCGCCGTGAGCAAGGTTTACACCGCCCTGTTGTGCGGACATGTGGAACAGGACGAAGGGACGGTGGATGCCCCGATTGCCAAAGATCCGGCGCTGTTTCCGCTGATGACGATCTGTGCCCGCACAGGTAAGCCCGCTCGCTCCCGCTATCGGGTGATGGAACGTATTTATCAGGATACGACAATGCCATTGACGCGGGTAGAGCTTACCCCGGAGACCGGGCGCACCCACCAGCTGCGCATTCACTGCCAGCAGTTAGGCCACCCGATTCTGGGGTGCGATCTGTATGGTGGTCTGGAATGGCCGGGCGCGGAAGAAACGCCCCGGCTGATGCTGCATGCCAGCGTTCTGAATTTTATTCATCCGCTGAGCGGCGAGACGATAAACGCCTGTCACGCCGCGCCATTCTGAGCGGGGATTACCACATTAAATCGTCAGGGATTTTAAAGTCTGCGTACGGATCGTCTTCGTCCTGCTCTTCCTGACTCAGCGCGCTGTTAAGCACAATGCTGTCCGCATCGCGTTGGGCAATTTTATCCGCCACCACCGCCGGGATAATCGCGTAATCACAGTCGCCCTTCGCATTAATCACCAGTCGGGCAATCGCCAGACGGCCGTTGATCAGCTGGGTTTGCGTCTGCTTATCGACCTCGATTTTTTTGATCAGGTTGCCGTCGGTAAAGTTAAAGGTAATGTTGCCCTTCGCCACGGTGATGCGGTTCATCTCAATCAGCTGCTTCACCTGCGCCCTGAACTCTTTTGCCAGCACCGCCTGTTTTTGCTGTTCGCTCAGCTGCTTATCACGCTCCAGCTGGGCTTTCTTGTTCTCTTCAACAGCCTCTCTCGCCTCGCGAGCCTGGACGCGGGATTTTTTCGCCGTGCGCTGGACCTTGGCCATCTTTTTACTGCTGACTAAGCCCGCTTTCAGCATCTGCTCTTGTAGGGTGAGTTTTGTCATGTTCGTTTAAACCGGTTGGAAATGTCGGGGGATTATACCTGAATCGCGCAGTTCATGAAGAACCCTCATGTTGCAGTGAAATTAAGTCACTTCCCCTGCGCCAGGGGCTCAGGCATAAATTATGCATTGATAACGTTCCGGCAACATGAACTTAGGATGCATAACCAAATGAGTCAGGCTTTCACATTTACCCTTAAGCGCAGTTGCTTTGATGAAAATTATAACCCGTCAGAAAACACGCGTACCACCACCAACTTCGCCAACCTGGCGCGTGGCGAGAAGCGTCAGGAGAACCTGCGCAACACGCTGGTGATGATCAACAACCGCTTTAACGCGCTGGCGAGCTGGGATAACCCGAAAGCTGACCGCTATGCCGTCGAGCTGGAGATTATTTCAGTCGATATGAATATCGGCGGCGATTTTACTTTCCCGGCCATCGAAATTCTGCAAACGACAATCGTGGATAAAAAAACCCACGAGCGCATCGAAGGCATCGTCGGAAATAACTTCTCATCGTATGTTCGTGACTATGATTTCAGCGTCCTGCTGCTGGAGCATAATAAAGATCAACCCCGTTTTACCCTCCCCGAGAATTTTGGCGAGCTGCACGGCAATATCTTTAAAAGCTTCGTTCATTCTGAGGAATATCAGGCGAACTTCAAAAAAGCGCCGGTGATCTGCCTGAGCGTCTCCAGCAAAGACACCTATCGTCGTACCGGTAACCACCACCCGGTGCTGGGGTATGAGTACCAGCCGGACGGCGAGTCGCTAACGGAACAGTACTTCGCGAAGATGGGCCTGAAGGTTCGCTATTTCATGCCGGAAAACAGCGTCGCGCCTTTCGCCTTCTTCTTCACCGGCGATTTACTGCGTGATTACACCAATCTGGAGCTGATCGGCACCATCAGCACCATGGAGACGTTCCAGAAGATCTATCGACCGGAAATTTACAATGCCAATTCCGCTGCGGGACAGTGCTATCAGCCCGACCTGAATCAGCAGGATCACTCATTAACAAAAATCGTCTATGACCGTGAAGAGCGCAGCCGGCTGGCCATTGAACAGGGGAAATATACCGAAGAGCGGTTTATCAAACCCTACAAAACCCTTCTTGAGCAGTGGTCTCATCACTTCACGCTTTCATTTAATACGGATAAAAGGTTCTTCTCATGAAAACATTGCTCCCGACATCGACGGCTGGCAGCCTGCCGAAACCCACCTGGCTTGCGCAGCCGGAAACGCTCTGGTCGCCGTGGAAACTCCAGGACGAGGAATTACTTGCAGGGAAACAGGATGCGCTACGTTTGTCTCTGGATGAACAGATTCGCGCCGGGATTGATATCGTCAGCGACGGGGAACAAACTCGCCAGCATTTCGTCACCACCTTTATTGAACATCTCAGCGGCGTGGATTTTGAGAACCGTCAGACGGTACGCATCCGTAACCGTTACGATGCGAGCGTGCCGACCGTGGTAGACGCGGTGGCGCGTCAGAAACCGGTGTTTGTTGACGACGCGAAATACCTGCGCCAGCTGACGGACAAGCCGATCAAGTGGGCGCTGCCCGGCCCGATGACCATGATCGACACGCTATACGATGCTCACTATAAAAGCCGTGAAAAGCTGGCCTGGGAGTTCGCAAAAATCCTTAATCAGGAAGCCCGCGAGCTGGAGGCGGCCGGTGTCGACATTATTCAGTTCGATGAACCTGCCTTTAACGTCTTTTTCGACGAGGTGAATGACTGGGGCATTGCCGCGCTGGAGCGCGCCATTGAAGGACTGAAATGCGAAACCGCGGTACATATCTGTTACGGGTACGGCATCAAAGCCAATACGGACTGGAAAAAGACGCTCGGCTCCGAGTGGCGCCAGTATGAAGAGGCGTTTCCTAAGTTGCAGACCTCAAAGATCGATATTATCTCGCTGGAGTGCCACAACTCGCGCGTGCCGATGGATCTGCTGGAGCTTATCCGTGGTAAAAAAGTGATGGTCGGGGCAATTGACGTCGCCACCCAGACCATCGAAACGCCTGAAGAGGTCGCCGATACGCTGCGTAAGGCGTTGCAGTTTGTTGATGCAGACAAGCTCTATCCGTCCACCAACTGCGGTATGGCTCCCCTTTCCCGCCAGGTCGCCAACGGTAAGCTGAAGGCGTTAAGCGCCGGGGCTGACATTATCCGTCGCGAGCTTGCCCGCTAACCTTCAGGTTTGCCAGTACAGCGGCGTACCGAATCGCTCAATATAGTAATCAATCACCGCCCTGACGTTCAGGGGCGGATGACGCGCGTTCGGGTAAATCGCCGCAATCGTCAATGGCTCCGTATTAATTGAACACTCCATTTCCGGCAGCAGTGCCACCAGCTCACCGCTTTTGAGTCGTTCGCTCACCATCCAGTCCGGGAAAAGCACAACGCCCATACCGCCCAGCGCCGCAATCAGGAGCGTTTCCGCGTTATTAGAAGTCATCAGCGGTACGATGGGATAGTGAACCCACGCCTCGCCCGGCTGTCGGATCAGCCAGCGGTTAGGCCCGGACGAGCCGCGGTAAACCAGACAGTGGTGACGGCTGAGATCGTCCGGCCCCTCGGGTGCGCCATGTTTTTGCAGATAGTCCGGCGAGGCCGCCAGATGGTAGAACTGCTGCCCGAACACCCGGGCGTGAAACGAGGAGTCCGTCAGCGCGCCGATGCGGAAGATAACGTCCGCGGCGTCACGGTGCGGATCGATAAAATCGTCGGTGAGGGTCAGTTCAATGGAGAGACGAGGGTAACGCGCCAGAAGCCCCGGCAGGCCAGGCGCGATGTGCCTCTGTCCGAAAAAGACCGGGCCATTGATACGCAGCGTGCCCGACGGCTCGCGGGCGCGTTCATCCAACTCGCGTCGCGCGTCCTCCATATTCCCGGCCATCGCCCTGGCATAGCGCACAAAAAGATGCCCGCTCTCTGTGGGCATAATCGCCCGCGTGTTGCGGTAGAAAAGCTGTTGCCCGAGGGCGTCCTCAAGCTGGTGGATCACGCGTGAGACCTGCGACGCAGAAATCCCTTCCCGCCTCGCCACCACGGAGAAATTCTGCGTTTCATAAACGTCGATGAAGATCAGCAGCGCGCGAATGCTGATATGTCCGGCATCCATCATTAATGCATTTCCTGCACAGGTGTTTCCTGCATTATGGCATTTTTCTCAATGATGCTCAGACGTAATCTTCTCCGCCTGGAAAAAGGAGAAAAAGCGTTATGCACATTATTTTAATTTTACTGGTGATTGCCGGTGGCATGGGGCTGTCCGTGGAAGCCGGGCTGCTGGGGCCGCTGGGCGCAGAGGTGGGCGACCTGTGGGCGGCGTTCAGCATATTTAGCGTGGGAACGGGGCTAACGTTTCTGCTGATGCTGTTTTTCAGCCCCCGCAACAGTCCCTCATTTTTTGCGCAGCCTTCATGGCACCTGTTGGGCGGCGTGCTCGGCCCGGTTTACGTCATCATTCTCACCATTGCCACGCCTGCGATCGGCATTGCCATGACGATGATCGGCATTCTGGCAGGCCAGGTTTTTAAAAGCCTGATTATCGACCACTATGGCCTGCTGGGTACGCCGCACCGCAGGATCGATACAAAACGCATTATTGCGCTGGGATTTATCATCGCCGCGCTCATTCTCGTGGCGCAGGGGTAACGTTATGACAGTGATTATGATTATTCTGGCGGTGATTGGCGGCGCAACGCTGAGCATTCAGGCTGCCATTAACGGGCAATTAGGCAGCAGCGTGGGGGTATTTAAAAGCGCGTTTCTGACTTTTTCCGTCGGCGCGCTGGTGACCGCCCTGCTGATCTTCTTTTTTGAGCCGAAACAGGCGGTCAGCCTGATGGATGTACCCAAATGGCAGCTTCTGGGCGCCCTCTGCGGCGTGCCCTATATCGTGATTATGGTGCTCGCGGTGCAGCGCATCGGGACCGCTGTTGCCACGGTAGCGGTTATCCTGGGCCAGCTGGCCATGAGCATGCTGATTGATAACTTTGGCTGGCTGAACAATGAAGCCATTCCGTTTTCAGTGAGCCGTTTCGGGGCCGTCGTCTGCCTGAGTATTGCGCTCTTCTTCATTTACTCAAGCAGTAAACTTCAGCCCGAAGAGAATTAACCGCCCTCTTTGCGGGTAAAGAACAGCGTCACCGTGGCGACGGTGACGCCAAATTTCTTCATCTCCGTTTTATTGAACAGACGGGTGCTGTCCTGCAAATACATCCAGTCATCAAAGTGCAGCAGCCAGGTTTTGCCGTCCGCCTTCACGTTCATGCTGTAGCGCCAGTTAAGGGCATTGCCCGCCGCCTGGCCTGTCGCGACACCTTCTATGTCACCCGCCGTGCCTTCATAGCGATTCTGCCCAACGCGGCGGATATGCCAGACGCGCTGCTGCTTTTCGCCGTCATCGTAGACAAAATGCTCGTTCAGGGTCAGCGTATCGCCGATAACATCCCCGGCGATCTCGACGTGAAAACGGCGGATCTGCTTACCGCTGCGATCCTGCACCATCCCCCACGCCTCGGTTTTCCCCTGGAAGTAAGTAAAAATATCAAGCCGTGGCTGCTGCTGACGATACTCTGTCACCTCGGTGCTACATCCGGCCACCAGCATCGTCAGGGCAAGCGCCACTAGCAGGAAACGTTTCATTGTGCTCCTCCAGTTAACTGCTGACGCAGTTCAGGATATTCGGTGCGGGGATCGAGCCATATCGCCAGAAAGCGTGAGCTAAACGCTGCCGTCTGGCGTGGCCCGAGTGGCGTAAATTTTTTCTGCGACGCCGTGGGGCGATACCAGAATTGTCCCTGGCCGTTATTAACCACAAACGCGAGCTGCGTGCCGGGCGTGACGTCGGGCCAGAGCGTGGACAGCATGCGTAGCCAGGCTTCACTCTGCGGCTCCTGCTGCAAAATGCCCTGCGCCTGCCACTGGTCGCGGGTCGCCTCGACCAGGTCGTCACCATCGATGTCCCGGGCATAGGTGATAATCAGCGCATTATCGCCGTCTAATCCTGTATAGCTGCCGTCGGGCGTCAGAAGCTGAGAGGTATAGACGGTAAACGGCCCCCAGGTGAGGGTGGCGTCACCCACCTTGCGCCAGCTCAGCCAGTCTGCCGCCTGCACGGTACAGGTGAAGACGGATAACGCGAGCATCAGTACCAGATTTCTCATTGTTGTCTCCCCATCAACAGGTGGAAAAACAGCATCAGCACCAGCCAGCCGGGGAACATCCAGCTGACGACGATAAAGGTCGGCTCCTGAAACGTAATGGCCCCAAGATGCTCGCCGATCAGGTAGGCTACCGGTCCGCCCAGAGTCGCCAGCACCGTCAGCAACCATCCTGGCAAGGTGGTCGTGCGGGTCAGGTGCGTCCAGACGGTGGCAAACATTAGCCACAGCGCCACCATCCATAGCGGCATCAGGGACGCGCCCGTGAACGCAATCAGCCCCGTCAGCGCCCAGAGGGCGTCCAGCAGCGCACCCGACGCCGCCAGCACAAGGGCGTATACCCGGTGTGATGGCGGTAATAACAGCCAGGCAAGCACCGCCAGCGCGATCCAGATGACCAGCCCCTGCTCGCGAAACAGCACCACCAGCGTCCAGTAGAGATCAAAACCGATGGCCAACAGAAATACCTGCCCGTAACGCTTCATACGCGTTCCGCAGTCAGCTGCACCACGCTGATGGTGCGGGCATTAAACCCGGCTTCACAGTAGCCGAGGTAGTACAGCCACATCCGCCGGAAACGGTCATCAAACCCGAGCTTTTCAATCTCCTGCCAGGCGTGAACGAAACGCTGACGCCAGTGCGCCAACGTGCGGGCGTAGTCCGGCCCCATATCGAAGAGATTACGCACCACAAAATCGGTATGGCGGGTCATCAGTTCATTCATGGCGGTGATGCTGGGCAAAAAGCCGCCGGGGAAGATGTAGCGCTGAATAAAATCGACGCTTTTGCTGTAGTCGCGATAGCGCTGATCCTGAATGGTGATGGCCTGAATCGCCATCCGCCCGCCTGGACGCAGACGCGCCTGACAGGTACGGAAAAACGTTGGCAGGTAGCGTTGGCCGACGGCTTCGATCATCTCAACCGAGACCAGTTTGTCGTAAACCCCGGTCAGATCGCGGTAGTCGCAAAGCAGCACCTCAACGCGATCCTGCAACCCTGCCCGGGCGATCCGCGCGGTGGCCCAGTGGTACTGCTCCTGCGACAGCGTGGTGGTGGTCACCCGACAGCCGTAGTGACGGGCGGCGTATTCCGCCATCGCCCCCCAGCCGGTGCCAATCTCCAGCAGATGATCGTTTGCCGTGAGCGCCAGCTGGTCGCACAGCCTGGCCATTTTCGCCTGCTGAGCCGCGTTCAAATCCTGCTCGTCCCCGTTAAACAGCGCGCTGGAGTACAGCAGGTCTTCATCAAGGAAATGGGCGTAGAAGGCGTTGCCCAGATCGTAATGGGCGGCAATATTTTCACGCGCCTGAGCGCGGGAGTTGCGCCGCATCCAGTGCCGTAGCCGCTCCACCGGTTTCCCGAGCAGGCGAAACCCTTTTTCCAGTTGCCCGAGGATTTGGCTATTACGTGCAATCAGCTCCAGCAGCGGCGTCAGGTGGGGCGTCTCCCAGTCGCCATCCATCCACGCTTGTGCCGCGGCGAGGCTGCCCCCGGTTAAAATGCGCCAGTAGACGCCCGGAGCAAGTACCTGCACCTCAGCATGAAGCGCGGCGGAGGCGTCGCCGAACTGGAACGTCTGCG